>JAUXSZ010000229.1 GCA_030679635.1 Sulfuricurvum sp.
CGGTCACTTCAGGGACAATATTGAGGGTAAGTCCTACAAAAACCGATCCCAGTGTTTTGGTGGTGGTTGCGGCAGTTTGCGTGTTGGCACTCGCGATACTTCCATTCTCATACAAATAACTGAGTTGCTGACCTACGTTGATAACGGCAGGCTGGTTGCTCAGCGTCAGCACTTTTGGATTTGAGAGAACTTCGACATTCCCATATTTTTTTAAAAAGTCGATGAGTCCGGCAGTATTAAAATTAATCCCAAAGGAATAGACAGGATTTGCCGTTCCTATATTATTAAAACTGTTGGCATAATTTCCTTTGAGAGCGAGGCTAAACTCGCTCCAGTTGACCCCGATGGAGCTGTAATCGTTGTAGGTTAATTCGATGAGATGTGCTTCAATCATCACTTGTGCGTGCATCCGTTTTTTGAGTGCGGCAATGTAGCGTTCAACATCATGAAGTTGTCGCTTTGTTCCTGAGACCGTTACGATGGTGGCATCACGGTTGATGAGCGTTTTGTTGTAGGCTTCATTGTACTCTTCATCAATTTTTAGGATTTGCTGAATATGGTCTTGGAGTTGATCCCAAAAAGTGAAGGTTGATGTGGACGTAACCGTTGTTAAATCACTATTTGAGCCTAAATTTCCTGAAACAGAACCACTTCCTGCAATAGTACCCGTAGGGGTTGCGCTTGAGGCACTACTGGTTGAGGAGCCTGGACCTACGCTGATGGATTTGACCGATGACGTTGTGAGTTCGCTGATATTGATATAATCGACGTTGTAGTTTACCGTGTTGTAGTAGGAAACTTGCAGCATCGACGTTTGAGGATTATAATCGTAAAAAAGGTTGTGTTCATCAAAAATGAAGGTTAACAGTTCAGTAAGAGTGTAGTCATGAATATTAACCATATCAAGGGGTTGAGAGAGACGATCACGTGACCGTTTATCTTCAAAAACAACGCTGATGTTACAGGTTTGTGTGACATCCCGTAGTAAATCCATCAACGTAAGAGATGATCCATGATTTTGATAGGCATTGAGGCTAAAGCGTTTGGTCGTACAGTCATCAGCATGGAGCATTCCCACCATGAGTAAAAATAATAATAGTGTTTTTTTCATTGAGCCTCTTTTGTGCTGAATACGCGTTGTTGACTTCCCACTCCAAGTATGGTTAGACGGTTCCCCTCTTTGAGGGTAACAAAATTAGGTTGAATCGAGGTGATTTCCTGATGATCGATATGATCACCCACTTTGTGCCATTCACCATTTATGAATGCTTTAGTGTTCATCACCGCAGTAACGGTAGTCGGGGCAATTATTGGGGCGGCTAAGATAGGTGGAGGAGGCAAAAGCAATAGCGAAGAGGAATGGACTTTTTTCATCCTTGTACTTTTCTGAAAGGGATCATACATCTGTGCATGGGACGGGACAATACCGAGTATAAGGGCAAACATCGATAGCAAAAATCTCATAAGGCAACTCCCATATAGAGAACTGTTGCTTCAAAAACAGGCTTCTCCTCATCGGAATGGATTTGAACATTGTCGATGACGACGAGTGATTTTTGTTCTTCGATAAAAGTTAAAAAAGCGACAATTTCTCTAAAATTGGCGCTCCCCTTTATGGTCAGCTTTTTAAATTGTTTCACTTTTCCAAAGAATACTTTATCGGTATCTTCAGACTGTATTAGCTCAATGTTGAGTCCCAATTGAACAGAGCGCTCCAAAAGCAGATCGAGGATTTCAGCATATTGGCGATTATCAAACAGCAATCCCTGCGATTGAGAAATTTGAATTAAAAGAGCTTGTTTCTGATTTTCTATATCGACAATCATGCGCTTTTTCTCTAAAATCATTTGAGTCGTATGGGTGATTTTAGCTTGGTAAGCTTCCGGAGAGCTTTGCTGAATCTGGGTGATAAGATTTGTGTGTTCATTTTGCAGTGTCGAGAGTTGGTCCAGCATGTCGGAAACAAAAAACATCCAACTCATCGCTAATATCCCTATTCCGGTTACCAGATAGATGAACCATCGCTGCGTTGGATCGTAGGTTTCTAGTTGTTCGTCAAGGACAATTAGCTGTTCTTCTATCGAATTCATCGCGTTACCTTAACTCGTGCGTTGTACATTTTATTATCCAATGCAATTTCGTGAGTTTCTACATTTTGATATCCTCGCGTGTAAAGACCGCTCATGAGTTTGGCGATGTCGTCGCGTTTTCGGTAATCGGCGATAACGTGCAGCTGCATCTCTTTTGAACCATTCTGCTCCATTATCAATGTCCCTAAATGATAGCGACCCAATTCAGACGTTGTATCGATTAAAAACTGTTGACGCTTAAGGTGCATTTGTGAAATTAAATCGGCTGTTTCTTGTGCGCCTTGAATGAGAACGATCTCTTCTTTGATCTTAGCAATTTCGTTCTCATGTTGGGCAAGGAGCTTGCTTTTATTTTCCAGTATAGAGGAGAACTGAGAGGTCTGTTGCTTCTGCTGTTCGAGTGTGTATTGCAGCTGCTCTTTGTGATCTTCTTCGTTAGAAATCATCCACATGAGGCTTAAGGGAATCGACAGTGCGATGAAGAGTGCCATCCCTGCAATCGCTAAAAATCTACCGCTTTCACGGCTGTACCATGGAGCTTTTCTTTTGAACGGAGAGAGATTCATGCTCTTTTCGCCGATGCGCTGTGAGAGATATTCGGCACATAAAAGAGGATGCCATTCTTGAGGTTTATGGTTTGGCCTCGTGAGGGGAGATATTTGTACGTCGTGTATGCCGAAGGCATCAAACACACTCTCTAATCCTGGAATGATATTGCCCTGAAAATCGAGATAGAGATGATCGATACCGGTGAATCCGAATAAACCTCGTTTTTGATTGATTGTATGGACCAAACGTTCGACATTGCGGGTAAGACAATTTTGAATAAGGACGAATTTACCAGACTCTTCTGCTGGATAGCGATCTTCAAGGAGTCCCCACTCGGAGAGGATTGATGTGATCCGGGCGAGCTCAAAACCAGTTTCCACAGCAATGGATGTTAGTGTTTCAAGGCTTCGGTGGGCTATATAACTACCATTTTGGTAGATGGATGCGAAAGATTCATCCTCTCCAAAATAGATAAAAAGGTCATTTTGTTTTGGAAGAATGTCGTACAGCGATTCGTAGACCATAAATCCGGGGGTGATGAGATCTATTACCCTCGAATGGGTCAGCGCTGTGCAAAAATAATCGGCAGCTTTTGTATGAGAGAGGGCAAATACCTCAAATAAAAAGTTCTCTTCCGCTGGAAGATCGTGCCGTATAAAATCGATCGTATACTCTTCGTCACTGTTGAGGTTTCCCTCTTCAAACATCCGGATTTCAACCTGGATAATCTGATCTTCATCGCTGAGGTGATTGGGAAGTTTCAGGGTATGAATATTGAGAAGTGAAAGAGGAATAATGGCACCGGAAAAAAGTTCTTTTAAGTCATGCGTACTGCTTTGAGAAAATGAACCATTACTATAGGTTAGAGTGTGATCATACTCTAAATAAAGAATTTTATTGTGTGCCATTCATCTGCTTTACAATATTTTTGGTGTATTAATCATAGACTGTACATAATAAAAAATCAATAGTAACCTTTTAGAAGATTATAACATATCCGCTCTGCTGAAAGAGGAGAATGGTGGTATTTTTATCACTGTTTGACGTATATTTGAAAACAATATCCACTTTTGTATCTATAAGAGTATCTAATTGTGTTGAATTGCCATCGTGAGGCCGTCCAAGGTTGTCAAAACAGACTGTCGTAATGCTATTTGGTGTGGTGGTTATGCTGTCTGATTTGATTTCGTGCGTAGGAGCTTCATTGTCTGAGAGGGCTTCTTTTGTCAAGGTGACGCATCCTTCCTCAATACCGGAATCATTTGGACTTTGGTAAGCGATTGCACGATATCGCGCCTCTTTGAGTTTGAGGAGGGCGTAATGCGCGTCTTGACGGGCATAATCGGGCTGACTCAGGTAAAAGCCAATTCCGGAAAGCATCCCGATAAGGACGATGACGAAGAGAAACTCGATGAGCGAAAGGGCATTTCTCATGGGCGTTGTAAGCTCCTTCGCTCTAGTCGAACGGGGTGAAGAATTTTAGGATGGCTATTATTAGAATCCACAATGACGCGTATGCTGATCATTCCATGGGATTCTTCAGTTTGTATCGGTTCGCTCAACGTTCCGCCGCACGTAGTGGCATCGGCTAAGTAGTATTTTTCTACGGTAATTTGGGCTGTAAACCGATTATCAGAGGAGCTGATATTCCAGTCGCTTAGACATCCTCCACTTCGGTTATGTTCACTGATTTGCAGCAATGCTGCCTCCGTTGCGCTTTGCATAAACAGTTCGGCCTGCTCACGGGTATAACTGTCGGCATAATGTTTTGCCCCCAAGCTCGCATAGCGCATTGTCACAGTGACGATCCCGCCGATAAAAAGGATGATGAGTAAAACTTGTGGCAGACCGAATGCGGTACGCATCAGAACACCACCTTTTGTTTAGATAGCCGAACGGGGCTGCCAACCTTGACGCTGCCGTTCATATCAATACTTAGACGGATTGTGCCGTTTATCATTTGAGCGCGAAATGCATTAACGCTGGTTGCGAGGACGGTTACGTTTCCATCACAAAAATTTTGCCCCTTCCATGGACGGTAATTGTAAAAGAGCAAGAGGGTATCATCCTTAAAATCGGTAACACTGGAACACGCGGCATTTTGTTTTCGCGTAACGGCATAAGCAGAATCTACAAGGTTGTATTTTTCGTAAATGATATCAGGAGGGGTATTTGCAATGCTGATGGTATTGGTTGGGCTGTCGGTGATGTTGTATTCATTTTGATCTCCTTCATCGAAAGAACCTGAAAAAATCAGTACCATTTTTGACAAATCAAACATTGGATCATTCCATTTCGTTTTTTCGGTTGCCAATACATTCGATAGCTCCGTATTAGGGGAGTACAGATTGGGTTGTATCGATTGGTTCATATCGACAAATTCGCTGTAATCTCCTGCTGCATAACTTTCACTTGCCAGTCCGTACCATTGGATAATGGTTTTGTCTATTGTTGTTTCATCGAATAGTACACAATCGCTTGAATTGGTACACGCTTTTAAAAACATCGGCGCGCGATTGTAGAGGAGGGCGCTGATCTGATCAAGGGCGCTTTGTGAATCGATCGAGAGAGTGCTGAGGATTTTGGCTTTTTCGGAGCGGAGGGTGATCGCTTCAAACGCTTTGAACATCCCGATGGAGAGTATCCCGGTAATCGCAATGGTGATGATGATTTCGATGAGGGTATAGCCGCGGCGCATCATCAGTTCCAATTCCGCGAGTTGATCTGAATCTGACCGATGTTGAACGAGTGGTATTCGAGCGAGGTGATACACCCCGTATGTTTGCTGTCGGCTCCGTATCCGACACGGATCAAAATCCGTTTAGTGTTGGAGGATTGGTTTGCTGCCTTGGGCGTTATGCTTAAAGGGATATTCCCGGTATCGACAGGGTCATTTACGTAGGTTACGGTCGTATTGATTGCATAAAGCCCTTTTTTAACCGTTGCTGAGCAGTTTTTATCGGCGGTGATATTGGTGTCGTGATAATCGTCAACATCGTTGTACTCGGCGTCTTCTCTTCCTGTTATGGTGGAGGCATTGTAATCGACTCCGATGGGTTCAATACAGTTGCGCCCTCCGATAAATCCGCCGATACGGTAGCCACTTGTGGTGTTACACTCATAGCTTAGATTACCGTTAGTTACGCTAAGAATCTGTGAATTTTGGGTGTTATTATTGTCCCATGGTAAATTAATAATCTGACCCATTTGTATCATCGCGTTGTACATTGCCTCTTCTTTAATCGTTGTTTTAGCACTTTGGTTCATCGACTGCACGAGACGGGGAATGACGGTAAAGACGATCCCGATGATCATCATGGACAATACCAATTCTATAAGGGTCAGGGCTTTTCTCATCGAAAGATTTTTACCCCTTTTTTGATGATGTTCTTAGCGGGAGTTATGTCAAAATCGGTTCCTTGGAATGTACCACTGTTGACCCCTTTAACCCCTTCGGCCGTATGGGTGTAATCGTAGAAAAAACACGGATGCTGCGTGCAATTGGATAGGGTACTGAAGGTATAGTTTTTGGTTAAAGAGTACCATAACCATGGGCTAATGTCTAAATGGACGGTTTTATCTGTTGATGAGGTGACGGTAACCATTTGTGTTCCGTTTTGCAGTATACCTGATGGAACAACGGCGGGATCAGCTCCCCCCGCATTAAAGCCTCCTTGGATCACATTGCCCTGCGCCGCGTTACCATGATTGACGTTTCGATACCATTTTAGGACGTTTTGGGGCATACTGCTCACATATCCGGTGGGGACAGTGCTATAAATTTCAAATTCGATCGGATTGGGGGCATAGCCTACATTGTTCGTGACATCATAGGCGTGTACTCGACCATAAACGAATTTAGCTGTTCCTATCATCGTGTTGATTCCAGCAATGTTATTGACAAGATCGGCATCACTGATGCTCGCTGAGGTAATATTGAAATCAAACGGATTCAGGGGTGCTGAGCGGTCACGGTCAAAGTTAAAGTCGAGTTGCAACGGGGCAATGCCTTGGGTGAAAATCGAATTTCCGAAGGAGAGTGTAATGTCATCGGCTTTCGTAATGTTACCGTCGATATCGCTCAAATTTTCAATATAGAGAATTTGACTCAGCGGAGAGGGGACGGCGGAATGGGGGAGGATAAGGGTCGTGCTTTTAGCATAACACCCTTTGTCGTAGTTGTGCGTCGTATTGCCCTCACCATTTTTTGCCGTTACGCTCATAGTGAGTGAAGCCGACATATTCAGATCGTCACTGAGATAGGTAAACACCCCTCCATTAAAGTTAGTAAGGGTGGCGTTGACGTCGAAATGGTCCGGTTTGACGGTGATCTGTCCTTGCGTCAGTCCGATAGGCAAATCGCTGGAAGAGTTGTAAAATCCGCTCACATTTGCATCATCGCAGTCGATACGCGCGTACATCGAACTGCACGGTTCGGTCAAATCGGTGATATTGAGATCGAGAATACCGACCTCGTTGTATCGGGTCGTGAAGATTTTAGAACCGTTAAGAAAGGAAAAGGAATCGGGGGGAGGATTGAATGTTCCCATCGGACAGCTTGCGTTGTGCTCAGCGATCGAGAGGTTGAAACTGCTTCCCGCCGTTTCGTTGTAATCAGATGAAGGGATAGAAGAGAAATTGGGAGCCGTGAAGGTGATGTTGAAATCGGTTCCGGCTATGGCACTGGGGGCACTGATGTCAAAAGATAGGGGACGGACGGTAAAACGATCACTTGCCAGTGTACTATTGTCCTCATTGGCAAGAGGGCAGGTATTATCGACACTGTTTTTCCAGTAGAGTTTGATCCCGGCGCTGTCGCTTTCTCCGATGGCTCGGTTGAGGGTAAACGTGCTGGTTGTGCTTTGTGTAGAACTGAAAAGAAGTTTATTCCATGTGCTTAGAGCATTGCCCGCACTGTCGACAATGTAGGTACAGACAGTACCGTTGAAATCTTGGAATGCGGTACCGCTACTGTTGAGCGCAGCGATTGTGAGATTGAAAGGTTTATCGACGATTTTGGTCGAGATATTGCGATCGCTGATACTACGGAAACTGTCCCACGCATCGAATTGATAATTTACCGGGGGTAAATTGATGGTAATCGTTCCGCTGCTGGTAGTTCCTAAATTCGTTTGTTTGGTTGTTAATGTCGCGGTATCGGTAATCGTTGTCCCTGCCGCTGCGGTAACAAGTAGGATTATCTTGATTTCAGAAACTGAATTTACTGGAAACGATAATAGGGTCGATCCATTAATCAGCCTCCATATAAACGTAGGCGAAGTAGACGTGACCGTTCCATAGGGATTTGAGGGCAAAGTCGGATCGAGCAGTGTTCCACCATCATTGGAGACATACGACAGCCCTGCTGGGATGAGGTTACTCACATTCACATCGGTGACGGTGATCGAGCCGGAAGAGGGATTGGTAATTTTGAGAGTTAATGTGACGAGGTTATTTGTGTAAGCCTGTGTCTGATTGAAATCGGCTTGAATAGAGACATTGGCCTGGAGCGTCGAATCTGGGGGGAGATCGTCGGTATTGCTGGAACCTTCGGAAACATCAACAAGATCGGTCGTTCCGGGATAGTATTGGTAAAAATCTCCGCTTCCGTCGGTGAGTCTTGAGATATCTTTTGCGTTGGAATCGGTACTATTTAATTCAATACTGCAAGCGCCGTCAGTAACAGTGTAATAGGTCTGTTCACTGGTTTTATAGTATCTGAAATAGTCCACAATGGCATTGGCTCCGCTGGTCAGGGTTGAGGTTGTATTGGTGATAAAAATTTCCCCGTTGGTTGGATCGATACCATCAATTGTATAGACGATATAGGTTCCTTTGGGATAGGTGGTTTGGTTATCGCTCCCTGTAGAACCGTTAGGATAAATGACATTTCCCAGTCCTGACCCTATATTGACGTATTTATGGGTGTTGCTGTCATTAAAATAGAGCCGCCAGCCGTCAATATTGGTTGTTTCATTGAAATAGATCTCGATCATCTCTAAACTTCCGCTACCGCCACCGCCGTTAAAGAGTTCATTAACGGTGACATCTCTGATCTGAGGTGCAGAAGCACAGTTAAGTAGCATGTCGGGAGTAGGTGGTGTATAGGTTGTGCCATCATCAGCGATAGCGGTTAACGTGATGAAGAGAGAGAGGAATATAAAAATCATTTTTTTCATTTATTTCCCCTCTCTTTAGAAGCTTTAAAGAATATTATAATAAATCTGAGATGTAATTATGAAAAAATATCACGGTTCAATGAGTTTAAAAGTTCCCAAAGTCGCATTGTATTCCCAATAGTCATTTCCTTCTGGTTTATGGGGTAAATTACGGTCTTTTGCTCCACTGTTGGTTGCGGGGCCGTAATAGCGCGGAAGTATAGTACCGCCCATATCGACCCTTTTCCAATCTCCGTTTTCGGTATTTTTGAGGAGCTTGTTGAAAGGATTGAGAGTATCACCCATCTCAGCAGCTGTTGGGTATCCGCTTGCATTAAACTCAGCGCTAGCTGTATTCGTATTTTGTCCATTGCCCCATTCAAAAGCGCATGTATTGGTGATCCATTCGCCATGAACTGCATCAATCGCACTTTGTACAGAGGAAGCGGTGGCAAGTTCGGAAGCAATTTGGGAATTATCAATAAGGTTTTTGAATTTCGGCATCGCCACCGCGGAGAGAACCCCGATGATGACGATCACGAAGATCAGCTCAATAAGGGTAAAAGCGGGGCGCATGGTGTGAACACTACTCAGTAAGCGTTAAGGTAGTCGTATTTTTATCACTCGTAAATGTCATAGCTGTTTTAGCTGTCAATTTTGATTGAACTCTAGCTTTTGAAGTCCCAGTGACAGAAGTATTCATTTCCAAAATACCGGCATTGTTATACGCAACCGTAAATGTTGTGTTTGTATCACCGATAGTAGCTGAGTAGGTAGCCAAATCAGTCGTCGCCGTCCAACCTTTACCTTTGAAGTCATAAAGATCTGTCAAGTTTACATCCGATGCGTTGACATCGTTCAGCTTAGTTTCGTTAAGGTAAGCGGATTTTGAACTGGTCAGAATGTCTGAATAATATTTGACAATGTTCGCTATCTGGGCATTTTCTTCCAATTGTCTGTATTGCGGTACAGCAATGGCAGCTAATATACCGATAATAACGATCGTAAAAATCAATTCAATCAAAGTAAATGCATTTTGTTTCATAGTTATGAAACTCCTTTTCGTGTTTTATGTACTCTTGGAGAATACTGTATGGGATATTATCGTCATAGTTATCTTAATATTTAGTGAGTTCACAAGATATTGAGGCACAAGTAATGAAAATATGAGACTAGTAACCCTAAAAGAGCTTTTGGTTATAATCACACCACTTATTTGCACTCAGCAAGGGCAATGAGAAGAGAATTTTCCAAGGAGTTTCGTATGAAACAAGCATCTGAGGGCAAATACCGCCCCTATCCTCAAGTTGATTTGCCAAATCGCATTTGGCCGACCAGAACCATAACGCATGCTCCTATTTGGTGCAGTGTCGATCTTCGTGACGGAAATCAAGCGTTGATCACTCCGATGAATTTGGATCAAAAACTACGACTCTTCTCTCTCTTGCTGAAATTGGGATTCAAACACATTGAAGTTGGATTTCCCTCTGCCTCCAAAGTTGAGTTTGACTTTTTACGTACATTGGTGGAGCAAAATTTGATTCCCGCTGACGTTACCGTGCAGGTTTTGGTACAGGCTAGAGAGCATTTGATTGACAAAACGTTTGAAGCGTTAGCCGGAGTCAAAAAGGCGACGGTACATCTCTACAACTCCACCTCCGTAGCACAGCGTAAAATCGTATTTGGAAAAGAGCAAGACGAGATTATTGAGCTTGCATTGGCCGGGGTCGATATGGTCAAAGCCCGCGCGGCAAAGCATGAGGGTGAAATAAACCTAGAGTACTCTCCTGAGAGTTTTACGGGGACGGAGCTGGATTATGCGGCCCGTATTTGTAACGCGGTGACCGACCGATGGGGCATCAGTGCACAGCGCAAGGTTATCATCAATCTTCCCGCAACCGTAGAGATGGCAACCCCCAATGTCTATGCCGATCAGATAGAGTGGATGAGCCGCCATTTGACCAATCGTGAGCATGTGTTGATCTCGACCCATACCCATAACGACCGCGGAACTTCGGTCGCCGCGACGGAGCTTGCCCTTCTTGCAGGAGCTGACCGCGTTGAGGGGACATTGCTCTCCAACGGTGAGCGCACAGGAAACGTCGACATCATCACCTTGGCATTGAACATGTATACGCAAGGAGTTGATCCGCAGCTTGATTTTAGCGATTTAGAGACGGTAGTACATATCGTAGAAGAGTGCACCGATATGAAGACCCATGAGCGTCATCCGTATGTTGGAGAGCTTGTTTATACGGCATTTTCGGGTTCACATCAGGATGCGATTAATAAAGGGCTAGCGTATCAGCGCACTAAAGAGGATCCGTTTTGGGAAGTACCGTATCTCCCTATTGATCCGCAGGATGTTGGGCGCAATTATGAGGGGATTATCCGTATCAATTCCCAGTCGGGCAAAGGGGGAGTGGCATACGTACTCGAAGATAAATTCGGCTATTCACTCCCTAAAAAGATGCACCCCGAAATCGGACGAATCGTTCAGCAGGTGACCGATGATGCAGGACGAGAACTCAGTGCCGAGGAGATTTTAGCCATTTTTGAAAAAACTTATTTTGGCGAACCTCACCATATCGAGTTTATCGATTATGCGGTGATGTTGGAAAGCGCCAAAGATAAAATGGTTAAATGCGTGCTGGAGTATACTTATAACGGAAAGACGATTCGTTCAGAGGGTCAGGGGAACGGTCCGATTGATGCGTGTAAAAACGCGTTGATGAGTGAGTATCCCAACATTTTCAAAATCCGTTCTTACAGTGAACACTCGTTTGGAGAGCTTTCGAGTGCGGAAGCGATTGCCTATATCGAGATCGAGAATGACAAATTGGAGACTTTTTACGGTGTCAGCCGGGATAACGACATCACGATCGCATCGATCAAAGCGATGTTCAGTGCCCTTAATCGGGCGTTTGCGTAAGCCTTTACTTTTATTCCCGCTTAAGCGGGAAGCTATCTAATTCCTCTTTAACTCCGCATTTGCTATAATCGCGCAATTTTATCTCACAAGAGAGTAACCCTATGATGGATGTCCGCGAAGCCTTTTTGGCCTTTTTTGAATCAAAACAACACGATCGTGTGGAGAGTTCTCCTCTCGTCCCTGATGATGCAACATTGCTGTTTACGAATGCAGGAATGGTTCCATTCAAGTCTGTCTTTACCGGCGATATTCCAATTCCCGCTAATCCGAGAGCAACCAGTGCACAGACCTGTATCCGTGCAGGGGGGAAACATAATGACCTAGAGAACGTCGGTCATACGGCGCGTCACCATACGTTTTTCGAGATGCTTGGAAATTTCAGTTTCGGCGATTATTTCAAAGAAGAGGCCATTGCCCACGCGTGGGAATTTATCACAGAAGTAATGAAGCTTCCTGTTGAAAAACTTTGGGTTACCGTCCATGAGAGCGATGATGAAGCTGAAGAGATTTGGAAAAAGCACATTTCCGCGGATCGCATTGTCCGTCTAGGGGACAAAGATAATTTTTGGCAGATGGGGGATACGGGACCATGCGGACCGTGTTCTGAGATATTTGTTGATCAGGGTGCGGAACATTTTAATGGACCTGAGGATTATATGGGAGGCGATGGGGATCGCTTTTTGGAGATCTGGAACCTTGTCTTTATGCAGTATGAGCGTAATACCAAAGGGGAGCTCAAGAGCCTTCCGAAACCCTCCATTGACACAGGGATGGGATTGGAACGTGCGACGGCCGTATTAGAAGGAGTTCTAAGCAACTACGACTCTACGTTGTTTATGCCGATCATCCGTAAAGTTGAAGCACTTATCGGCAAGCCGTACACGTATGCCACAGGGGCATCATACCGCGTTATCGCCGATCATATCCGTACGGTGATGTTTCTCCTTTCACAGGGGGTCAATTTCTCGAACGAAGGGCGCGGCTATGTTTTACGCCGTATCTTACGCCGTGCGGTGCGTCACGGCTATTTACTCGGATTCACGAAACCGTTTATGTATCAGATTGCCGATACCGTTATCGAACTCATGGGAAAAACCTACCCGTATCTTGGAGAAAAAGCCAATGCAGTGAAAGAGCAGATCATGCTCGAAGAGGAGCGATTCTTTAAAACAATCGCATCGGGCATTGAGCTGTTTGGGGAAGAGCTGAAAAAGACCGATAACGTTTTCAGCGGCGAAGTGGCGTTCAAGCTCTACGATACCTTTGGCTTTCCTCTTGATCTGACCGAAGACATGCTGCGTGAAAAAAATCTCGGCCTTGATGTCGAAAAATTCGAACTGTTGATGAGGGAACAAAGAGAGCGTGCCAAAGCGGCATGGAAAGGGTCGGGAGATACGGCTGTTGAGGGGGATTTCAAAACCCTTCTTGAGCAATTTGGAGTGAACACTTTCATCGGATACGCCTATACGAAAGCACCGGTCAAAATTCAAGCGTTATTGGGAGAGAGTTTCCAACGGGTTGAGTCGCTACATGCTGAGCAAAAAGGGTGGGTATTGCTCGAAGAAACCCCATTCTATGCGGAAAGCGGCGGCCAGTGCGGCGATAGTGGTCTTTTGGGAGAGAAGGCGATCGTTTTGGAGACGAAAAAGTTTCACGGCCTGAACCTCTCACATATTGAAACACGTGAAACGATCAGCGTCGGTGAAACGGTAGAAGCGATTGTTGATATTTCTCGCAACGAAATTGCCAAACACCACTCGGCGACTCACCTGTTGCATGCGGCACTCTATGAGTTGCTGGGGGAGCATATT
>JAUXSZ010000238.1 GCA_030679635.1 Sulfuricurvum sp.
TGAAAAATTTGAAACGGATAATGCTTTAGAAACAAAACTGGAGCCTCGTAAAGAATCAACGAATAAAAAAGATGAAACGAGCCAGAGTACTGGCAAATAGGGGCCTTTTATGATGATCCAAAATGATACATTTATTCTGTCTAAGCGAGGATGGCTACCGAGTGGATTGGTAGCGGTTTTTTTTATTTTTTTTACAATGACCAGTTTGCATCTCTTCCAATTTGTAAGCGGTGCTGGTTTGATTGCGCTGCTCCTCATTTATCGTAATCCAGAGCGAACCACTACTATCAATGAGGCAAATGCCATTTTAAGCAGTGTTGATGGGGTTGTTTTGGGGATTGAAGATGCTATTATTGATGAGCAGAAGATCAAGAAGGTAACGATCCTTAATGGACTTTGGGATGTTTCAATGTTACGTGCTCCATTTGATGGAACCGTTCAAGGGTATCAGTTACGGCACGGCGTATCCTTGCCCCTTAATAATCCCCTCTCTGATATCTTGAATGAAAAAGCGGTTCTATCGTTTCGTTCCCTTTCTGGCGATGAAGTTTTTATTGAACATATGGGGGAGCAAAGTTGTTTTTCAATAGCCATAGAGGCTGAAAATGAGCAAAAGCTGAAAGAGGGGAGCCGATACGGTTTCTTAGCTAAAGGGAGGACGATCCTTTATCTCCCTGATAACGTCATTATGGGTGTCCATCCAGGTAGTAATGTGCGAGCAGGCGAAAGCGTTATTGGACAATTTGCCTAATTTATTTTACTGTTCGCTTGGAGTGAATGGTATTGTTTCGGTTCGGTAGCCAGTTTATCCGTATCAATTTTAAAATCGAACATTTTTGATTTGAATCCCTTATCCCCTAGTTTATTTAATTGGACAACTGCTGCAGGGTTGTTCTGAACCTGCATGTAGAGTAATCCAAGAGCATAGCGGCTTTCCAAGTAGTTTGGATTGGTCATTTTAGATAATTGGAGTAGGGAAATGGCATTCTGATAATGTTCTGCACCAATGGATGCGAGTGAGCCCATATAGAGTGTTCGTTCATCTTTTAGACCATACTTATCGATTACTTCATTGTATAAAGCATACGACTTTTCAAAATCTTGATTGTAAAAATAGGCAAGAGCAAGAGCGCTGCTAATATTTGCACGATTCTCCGAGGTTGTTTGCAGTTTGTGTTCTAAACGCTGAATAGTTGGGGTTAATGCCCCTGTGATAGCCGCCATCAGAACACCTCTTTCGTACGTAATTTGTGGACCAAAATCAAAATCGTCATAGGTGAAGTTCTGATTTTTTAGATAGTTTATGGCGGATTTGGCATAAAGTTTTGGCGGATTATCTTTAAAATGAGTGTCAATATAGAGGAGATGAGGGAGGATGTCGTGAGGCTGTAGAGCGATGAGCTTTTCAGAAGCTTTTCGCGCTTGTAAATCCTTCCCCATCTCAGAAGCGATGATAATCTTCATGGCAAGATAGAGCGGGCGATCCTTATAGTGATTGTCTAGCCAATCTGCTGCACCTGCATAATTATTGTCACACATGTACGAGAGTGTCCTATAAAGATCAAACTCTTCCGTTTCTGGTTCTTGGGAAAGATTTTCTTTGACTACCGCAATCAGTTTTGGATTGGATTTTGAGATCAATTCAGCTGTCATAGTCGCGAAAATACCGGAGAGATAATTATTGGCATCCAAATGGTAAGAGCGTAAAAAAGAATCATATGCCTTTGAATAATCCCCCAGTTGTGCATAGCTAAGTCCCAAATTGTAATTGAGAATTGAATGCTGTTCATTGGTTCGTAATAATTTATTGAATTGGCTGTTGGCATCTCTTAGTCGGAAATTGAGGGCTTTTTGAATTCCAAGAGCTATTCCATAATCTACATTGGAGGCGTGAGCACTTTTTGTCAGGTACTCTTTGGCGGAAGCTGCATCATCGATGTAGAGATTGGCATTTCCTTTTTGAAGATAGCCGATAGTTTGAGAGGCATTGAAAATTTTATAGGGAGCAAAAGCAAAGATTTTCTGATAGGTTTGTGGATGAAACTTAGCATTGACAGCTCGATAAGACTTCTGAACAGAATCGGGTGCGAAGAGTTCAGGCTTGAGAAAAACCTTGATGGGATAAGGGGTGTAAACATCATCAGGATAGTTCTCCGTTATCTTACTCAATATGCCGCCCGCTTCTTGATGTAGGCCGAGCTTCAGGTCAACATAGACCAAAGAGAGGCTCTCCTCTATGGGCTTTTTATTTTGAATGAGGGCGATATTGAGATACTCTCGTGCTTTGTCCAAATTTCCGGCATTGGCATAAAGTGAACCAATCGTAAAAGCATCAACTTCCTGAAAAGGTTTTTTTAACGCATCAATGGCCCCGGCATAGTTTCCATAGAGGGTATTGATTTTTGCTTTGAGGTTGTTTTGGATGAGTTGGTACTCATTTGTCGTAGGATGATTGAGGGCGCTGAGGGCTTCTAAATAATGCCCCTTATAATAGTTAATAAGTGCATAGTAGTAAGAATACATAGGGGAATTACTCTCAGAACTCAAGTAAGCATTTGCCAAATCAAGGTAGTAATTAAAATTTTCTTCTTGCTTTAAATGGAGACAGCATACGGCGGCATTAATAGAGCTTACGCACCGATTTTCGCTGTTGGCAATGGAGCGTTTGAAATTTTCCAAAGCCCCTTCGTACTCTTTCTCTTTGAGCTGAACGACTCCTAGATTGTACTGAGAAATAGACTCAGAATAAAGAGCAATTTTTTCATAAAGCTTTAGCGCATCGGCTTGATTCCCGTTGGAATACAAAAAATTAGCGCGCTCAATCATGTGCTCAAGTTCACTTGGTTGAATTTTTGGGTCTTGAGGATTGGAAGAAGGGATAAGATCGGTCTCGTGAGTTGATGTTGTTTCTTCACCTGAGGGGGAAAGAAGAGTGTAGGCAACTCCTCCCCCTAGTAATAAAACACTTAATGCACCTGCAATAAGAATTACTTTTTTTTTCTTGAGAGGGGAGAAGGAAGAAGAAGCTTTTTCTTGGTCTGATGCATCGGAAGATGAAATGCCGGCGGCATCGGACTCTTCGATGATAATGATCTCGTCTTGCTCTTCAGTCATGATACCACTTTGTTATTTATAAGTATTTTTGCAATACGGCAGGGATGATAATGGAGCCGTCTTCTTGTTGAAAATTTTCCATGATAGCTACCATCGTCCGACCGACGGCTAAACTTGAACCGTTGAGCGTATGAGCGAGAAGATTCTTCCCCTCTTCTTTGTAACGAATTTTGGCACGACGTGCTTGAAAGTCTCGGGTGTTAGAGACCGAACTGATTTCGCGATACGTATTTTGACCAGGAAGCCATACTTCCAAGTCGACGGTTTTTGCCGCACCGAAGCCTAAATCTCCCGTACAAAGGGTAACCAGCCGATGGGGAAGACCAAGGGCTGAGAGCAGATCAGAGGCGCAGGCCACCATCTCCTCAAATACGGCATCGCTTTGATCGGCTCGCGTGATGGCTACAAGTTCGACTTTGTGAAACTGATGCTGACGAATCATCCCTCTCACGTCACGTCCGCCAGAACCTGCTTCTTTACGAAAACATGAGGTATAGCCGCTCATTTTGATCGGAAGCTCTGCACTGCTTAGAATTTCGTCTTGGTAGAGGTTGGTCAGAGGCACTTCGGCAGTCGGGATTAAAAAGAGTTCTTCTCCCTCAATTTTAAAGAGATCGTCTTCGAATTTTGGAAGCTGCCCTGTCCCCTCAAGCGCACGGCGGTTGACAAGCATCGGGACGCTCACTTCCATAAAGCCTCTCTCCCGGTTGAAGTCAAGCATGAAATTAATAAGGGCACGCTCAAGCCGAGCCCCCATCCCTAAAACGACAGAGAAACGGCTTTTGGCGAGCTTTACCCCTTTTTCAAAATCGATCCATTCGTTTTGTTCGGCGAGTTCCCAGTGCTCTTTTGGGGTAAAGGTAAACTCAGAAAGGGGGAGTACTTTTTTGATCTCGATATTGTCCTCTTCATCTGCTCCATCGGGAACATCCGCATCGGGTAGATTGGGGACACGCATGGCGATGGATTCAAGTGTCTCTTCGGCGATACGTTGCGCATCAAGAAGCTCATTGAGGAGAATTTTATTGGCATCCACTTGAACTTTCAGCTCATCAGTGCTTTTTCCCTCTTTCTTGGCTTGTCCAAAAAGACGGCTAAGCTCATTTTGCTTTGCTTGGGTGTGTTCATAAACGGTTTTGGCATGTTTGAGGGTTTCATCTGCATTTTTAAGTAAGTCGATAAGTTCGCTATCGACTTTTTTACGTTTAAGGGACGTCGCGGTGGCGTCAAAATCTTTTTGGAGAAGTTTTAAATCGATCATAATAATCCTAGATTAAGTGGTAATAATTGGATCGATTATAGCCAAAAGAGGCTGAAATTAGCTCAAAATTTCCTTTGCCAGTTCAAACTGATTGGCGGTCATAATATGAATTTTAGGGTGGAGGGCTTTGAGTTCTTCGAAAAGTTTTTTACTGAGAGTAAAACCTACTTTATACTCTTCCTCAACACTTATAAGGGAAGCTTTTTCAAGTGCTTCAACCCACGCTTGCGGAACATGAATGCCGGGGACATTCTCATCCAAAAATCGGGCAGTACGGAGTTTAGTGATGGGGAAAAAGCCTAAAATGAGGACGCAGTTCTCACGTTCGGGATTTTGCGCGTTGGATTGTTCCATCATGGCTAACAGCTGTTGGGCGATGGTTGTATCATAAACGGGCTGGGTCACGAGTCCAATAGCGCCATGGGCAACTTTTTTGATCATTTTTTTATGTAACGCGTTGGCATTTTTTGAATAGGAGTCGATGACGGCAAAAGGGTAGATTGGCATAGGCGGTGCGATAAGGGGCTGTTCGGCTAAGTCGGTTCCGCCATTAAGGGTGGTGATGATGTCTAGCAATAGATTGCTGTTGCTCTCAAACACCCCTTTTGCGTGAGGCTGATCCGAGTAGTGAGCGCTGTCTCCCGTGAGGGCTAAAATGGCGCGAACCTCGGCTTCATTGGCTCCCAGTAAATCCGATTGCAGTGCAATGCGGTTTCGATCACGCATGCTCATTGTGGCCAGGACCGGTTTGCCGAAACGATCTTGAAGTTTCATGGCAGCGAAGAGGGCATTGTATTTGAGCTTGGCCAGAGGATTGTCCGTCGTGCTGAAACCATCGACGAGGGCATCCAGACCCAATGCGGCAATTTTCTCTAAAGTAGGAGCAAACTGAGCGGAACGCGATGGCGTTGTCTCGAGGGTGATGGATGTGCCGTGACGAAGCTTATGAATAAATGATTCGAACAAAAGGTGTCCTTGGATATAATTGCCTTATTATAACAAACTAGGATATGAGTTTTGATGAAATTGTGCGTATTTGATTTTGATTCGACCCTTATGAATGGGGAAACAATCGATTTTTTTGCAGATGCCATGGGAATCGGGGCAGAAGTTTCTGCGATTACTGAGCGGGCGATGAACGGGGAACTTGATTTTTTTGAGTCACTGCAGCAGCGTGCCGGATTGCTTAAAGGACTGGAGTTTTCCAAAGTAGAGGAAATTTGTCACCATCTTCCTTATATGAACGGTGCCATTGAGACGATCAGAGATCTCAAAGCGCGCGGATTAAAGGTGATCTGTTTTAGCGGAGGGTTTCGGACCGCAACGACGTACGCACAAACAATCCTCGGGTATGATGCCGATTTTTCAAATGTCTTGCATGCCAAGGACGGAAGACTCACGGGGCTCGTGGGCGGAGATATGATGTTCGATTATTCCAAGGGAGATATGCTCCTTCGACTGCAAGCACTGCTTGGGATAACGCCCCAACAGACGATCGTCGTCGGCGATGGTGCCAATGATCGCTCGATGTTTGCTCATGCGGGGACTCGTGTTGCCTTCTGTGCAAAAGAGATATTGAAAAAAGAAGCCAATGTTATCATTGAAACAAAAGACCTAACACAAATTATTACAAGGATATTTTAATGCTAGAGAATTCTCTATGGTTGCGCTACAACCCTACCAAAACAATGCGCGAAGTTTTGGCACGTATTTATGAATGCAGTGCTGTTGAAATCAATGACGATGAACGCGTTCTTTATGCCTCTCTTAAGCGCCATTTGACGAAAAAAGAGCTTCGTATGATTATTATGAATGAAGCAGAGATAAGTGCCGAAGAGATAGGGGCTGAAGTGGGTTTGAACGGTGATGAATTGAAAAAAGCACAGTACAAAGCGTACCGAAAAATTCGCCAAGAGAAAATACGCCATGATGTAAAAGCAGGGCCGCAAACCGAAGCCATCAGCGAAGAAATTAGCGAAGAATAATTGTCACATTTTGACACAATAGCTGTAAAAATATTTAAACAATAGGGCAGCTTTGTATTGATTAACCATCCATTTATTCTTTCTAAGATACTATTAATCGATAGAAGTTACCTTTGCCTTTTTTTATGAAAAAGTGAAGGTGTCTTTAACACTTAAAATAAAGGGGAATGATATGACAAAGTCAACTTCATTGTTGCTTGCAACGGTTGTCGCTTTCGGTATGATGGCTACGACTGCATCTGCAGATATCAAAAAAGGTCAAAAGACCTATTTGAAAACATGCAAAAATTGTCATGGTAACGGTACCAAAGGTGCTGCTATGCATACACAAGACGAGTGGGAAGATCTTTTTGCCGCCGGTGGTGCAAATATCATCAAGAAGCATGTAGGAACTAAAGCTGAGCCATATTTTAATGGTGATGGTTTCAAAGAGAGCTCTCAAGATCTTCGCGATTTCTTATTTGAGTACGGTTCTGATTCGGGCAACGTCCCTTCTTGCGGCTAAACCCTCCTTTCGCCTCTCGGGTACGAGGGGTGAGTTCTCTTTATTCTTTCTTTAATTATTTCCTTCCCTCTATCTTTCAAACTCTCTGATTAAACAATCCGTTACAATCTGTCCAATAAAGTGCATTTTAAGGGATTACGATGAAAATAGTTGTTTGCGGTATGAGCGGATTTGTGGGAAATGCAGTACATGCTTTTTTGACTTCGCAACATCATGAAGTCGTTTCCTTGAGTGTCCGTCCGAATACTTCTACAGAATTTATCGTCCAAGCCCTGAATGGATCCGATGTGGTGATCAATCTTGCAGGAGCCAATATCTTGGGGAGATGGAGTACCTTCTATAAGAAGCTGTTGCGTGAGAGCCGATTGCAAACAACGGATGCCCTTGTCAATGCACTAGCCCAATGCTCTCATCCTCCGCGTACCTTAGTGAATGCTTCGGCCGTGGGGGTGTATGATTCGTATCATCAGCATGACGAGTATTCGCAGCATTTAGGAGCTGACTTTTTGGCTACTTTGGTGCAGGAATGGGAAGCATCGGCAGCGAAAGCGAGACTCTTGGGTACGCGCGTGTGCATGATGCGCTTTGGGGTTGTTTATGGAAGCGGCGGCGGAGCTATGGCTAAAATGCTGCTTCCGTTTAAGTTCGGTTTTGGCGGTAAGATGGGGGATGGATTTCAGATGATTTCATGGATTCATCTGGAGGATTTGGTTCGCGCATGCACCTTTTTGATTGAACATGAAGAACTTGACGGAGTTTTTAATTTCACTACCCCTGAGCCGATTTGCAATTTGCGTCAAACGACAAAAATGGGGCACCATCTTCACCGCCCCACATTTATGAGTATCCCCGCATGGCTGGTAAAGCTGATTTTCGGTGAAGGCTCCTGCGTCATGCTGGACTCTAAAGAGGTCTATCCTAAACGTCTACAGGAAGCAGGATTTACGTTTAACTATCCTACCTTTGACAGTGCGATGGCGCAAATTGTTTACGACCAAGGTTGAGCAGCTCTTCATCCAAACGGTACGTATTTAGAGCGACCTCTGCAATGCTTTTGAAATTAAAATGACTTTTCGTATAGCAAACAACCGAATTGTTATTCCCCTCCAGCAGCGTATCAATACCATAGGTGACAAATTGATAGGCCATAAGCCGATCGTATACGCTCGGATTTCCTCCCCGCTGTATATGCCCTAAGATGCTCACACGGGATTCAAAGTGGAGCTCTTCTTGAAACCATTGGGCTATTTCTTGTGAATTTTGAAGTGCCTCGGAGACGATGGCGATAAAATAATCGCGCCCTTTGCGTATTTGCGATTCAAAGCACCCTTTGTACTCATGGATATTGATAGGGATTTCGGGGATAAGACACACTTCAGCGCCCGATGTGATAGCGGAAACGAGGGCTAGATAGCCGCAATTTCGTCCCATGGTTTCGATGACAAAGGCGCGTCGAAAGGAGGATGCCGTATCGCGAATAGAATCGATGGCATTTTTAATAACGTTTAATGCGGTATCGACGCCAAGACAGTAATCGGTACCGTTAATATCATTGTCGATGGTTGCGGGGATACCGCAAAAAGAAATGCCTGTTTCGTTATGAAAACGTTCCATCCCCCGAAAACTGCCATCCCCTCCCAGCACGATGAGTTTTGTGATTCCCCTATTTTGTAAATTTTTGGCTGCGATGGCGCGATGGGATGCCTCTTTAAACCGTTCTGAACGTGCTGAACGGATTTTTGTTCCCCCTCGCGTAATAATCCCAGCTACGTCTTCGTAATGCGCTTCCTGAATAGTATCGTCAATAAGACCCTCGTAGCCGTTGTAGACAAAGAAAGGTTGCATCCCTTTTGCGTAAGCATATTCTACGAACCGTTTAAGGGCAGGATTCATCCCTGAGACATCGCCGCCGGAGCAGAGAATCGCTATTTTATCCATTAGTTTTCCTCAAATGTGTTCCTATATCATAGCCTATCTACAGACAAAATATAGAGCAGATTTCCCTTTCGATACCCTAGCCTTTTTTGATATTTTTATTCAGGTAGACCGTGCACCAACCTTCAGGGTTGATCTTTCCGTCAACCAGTTTGCATTCGTTTGTTTTGGGAAGAAAATGGGCGCAATCTTTGCATTTTTTCCCTGTTGTAGACTTTTGCTGATATTTTACGGCCAATTTGGTCACCTTGGCGTGCAAAGAGACAGGGCCGAAACTGACGGCTCCCACTGCTAGCATAAATTTAAAAAAGTTTCTGCGGGATAATGCTGTTTCCATTTTCCATCCTTTCTTGTGATATATAATTCTTTAAAATTATACTGCGTTGTTTGTTAAGATGGTATTATTCTTTATAAGTAATGTTTGTCGATAGCGTTTAATCTTTAGAGCTTTAAAATCGTTTCTAGCCAAAGTGTTGATTCCTGGTTTAGGCGGTGGGTGGCAACGCTAAGTGCATTGGCTCCCCCTGCCGCATTCGCTGATTTTGATGGTTCTGTGATGACAAAACGTTTCGAAGCAATCGTTTTTTTATTCTTGAAATCTATAAGGCGATAGGTGATATCGATAAATCCCTCGCTGCTGTTTTCCCCCTTGAATCGATGGTAAAAAGCGTGCAGATCCGATTCAAGAGTCATATCGGCATACGCACTTGAAGTAGCCGGAAGAAGGGTGGCGAAGAGATGACGATTTTGGAGCGAAGAGAACAAGGAACGGTCGATCATGCTCGCAGGGGTATCGCTCCACCGGCTATAGAGGTAAGCACCGGTTTGTGTGCTGTCACGAAGGTAATAGAGCTCTTTGGATGCAAGGGAGACAATACTTTTGGTTTGGGTGAGCTTGAGTGAGAGGCTGGTCGGGGTACTAACCGGATTTTGCGGAGAATAAAGGGGGATAATCGTGTATTCATTGATAGCCGGTGTCGTTGTCGAACATCCCGCCAATACGAGAGCGAGGGTAGCGGAAATCAAGACATGTTTCATCATTATTCTCCTGGTCCCGGTTTGGGTTTGGATTGCTTGAACAGTATATCGGAGGGGCTCTCTCTAAGGGTGCGCAGTGTGGTTTCCATCTCATTAGTAAGGGTGCGTGTTTGCTCTAAAAGCTCACCCATCTCCGTGATTGCGGGAGAACTGATAGCGCTTAGATCATAATCGCCCCGATCAAGGGAAGCTTCGATTTTGCGGATCAGCTCATGGCTTTCGCGTGAGGTTGTTTCGAGGGATTCGAGAGTCGTAGCCATTTTAGTCTCTACTAAGGTATTGAAGTTAGTTGAGGTGTTTTTGACGTTATCGGCGGCATTTTTCATCGTAACGAAAGAGTCCGTTGCATTGTTTTCCAATGCGATACTTCGTTGAAGAAGGGTTTTGATGTCACTTTGATAATTATCTATTTGTCGGGTCAAGGAGCGCAGATGCTCTAAGCTCTGGGTAATGTTCTCGATATTTTGATCACTAAAGAGGTGATCAGCACGCTCCAATGTCATCGAGAGTTTGGAGGCGATGTTGCTGAGAGATTCATCAAGGCGTTTGATAAGGGAAGAGGAGGAGGGGATGATCGCAATGGAATTTTGATCAGTAGAAAGGACGGGGGCATTTTTGCTCCCCCCGACGATTTCGATAAACGCCAGTCCGGTAACACCGTAAAATTTCAGTACGGCACGGGAATCAACTTTGACAGGGGTCTCTTTTTTGATTTTTAGGGTGAGTTCAACCTCTTCACTATTTGCGGGATTTATCCGCATTGATTCTACCATTCCGACATCAACGCCGTGAAATTTAACGGCTGCTTCGGGAGCGAGGCCGGAGATCGATTCGGTCATATAGACTTTGAATCGGAGATAGTTTTGCCCGCTTTGATTGTATTTGCCGAGCCAAAAAGCAAAGGCAATCAACGCGGCACTGAGTATGAGGACAAAAACCCCTACTAGGGTATAGTTAACCTTTGATTCCATAGGTTCCCTTTTGAAAAAAATAATCGACGATGGGATGATCGATGATAAGAACTTCTGCTAAAGTCCCCTCCGCGATCACTTTTTTTTCTCCAAGCAGTGAGAAACGGTCTACGATATGGTGTATTGTATTCAAATCATGGGTAACCATTACCACGGTAAGTCCGAGAAGTTCACGCAGTTGAGCGATCAAGGTGTCAAACTGGCGTGACCCGAGCGGATCGAGGCCGGAAGTCGGTTCGTCCAAAAACAACAGTTTTGGATCGAGTGCGAGTGCGCGGGCGAGGGCGGCCCGTTTGGTCATCCCGCCGCTGAGTTCGCTTGGATAAAGGTTGACTGCATGGATCGGGAGACCGACAAGATTGATTTTAAGTTCAATGAGCTCACGGATGAGGTTAGAAGGTAAATCGGTATACTCTTTGTACAACAATGCAATATTTTCTCCTACGGTGAGGGAGGAATAAAGGGCACCCGATTGAAACAAAACTCCCCATTTCCGTCTTAAATCATGTGCTTGGGAGGGGGTGATACTTTGCAGATCATGACCTAGAACTTCTATCGTTCCGCTGATGGGATGCCCCAGCATAATCATTTCGCGCAGCAATGTTGATTTGCCCGATCCGCTCCCTCCGATGAGAGCATAGATTTCATTTTCTCGAACGGTGCAGCTGACATGGTCATGAACAAGGTTTTCACCGAAGGTGCTTACGACGTTATTCACCCGGATAATCGTGCCGTTCATATTTTGAGCTCCGTGAGAAGAACTGAAAATAGTGCATCGCATGCGATGACCAAAAATATCGCATTAACGACGCTCTTTGTCGTATTGTGACCGATGCTTTCCGTATTGAGCGATACCTGAAATCCGCGGTAGGTGCTTACTGTTGCGATCAAAAAGGCAAAAAAAGGGCCTTTTATTATCCCTATCATGAAATGTTTGATGGCCAGTGTCCCTTGCAGACGGTGGATAAATTCGGCAAACGAGATGTGCGATTGTACTTGTGCGATTACCATTCCCCCGAAAATACCGACAAGATCGGCAAAGAAAATCAGCAGCGGCATGACGATCATCAGGGCGAAAACTCGAGGCCACACCAAAAAGACAAACGGATCGAATCCCATCGTTTTCATGGCATCGATCTCTTGGGTCATTTTCATCGTTCCCAGCTGGGCGGTAAATGCCGATCCGCTCCGTCCGGCGACAATGATGGCTGTGATCAACGGAGCGAGTTCGCGGGTCAAAGAGATGCCGATCATATCGACAATGAAGATATCGGCTCCGAATTTCTGAAGCTGAACGACACTTTGATAGGCTACGACGACACCGATCAAAAAAGCACTGACAGCAATGATGGGGAGAGCCTCGGCTCCGGCAGTGACAATATGAACGGCAATAGAGCGGTAACGGATTTGCCAAGGGTGGCGGAGGGTAGCGAGAAGAGTGACAAACGCTTCCCCTACAAAATTCAGAAAATGGGAAATCTCTTGCACAGCAGAAAAGGTTTTATACCCCAAAACGTAGAGCCATGAGGGGTGTTTTGGGGTGAACTTATCTTTGTGAGGCGAGGGGTAGAGGAGGGTAAAAAGTTGGAGGTGTTCTTCTTTTCCTCCGATGATTTCTGAATGAAAGCCATTTTTTTGAAAAGTTTGGTTGTAAAGATGCCAGAGGGCAACACCGGCTGAATCGAGTTCGCTCACATCACTTAGATCCCAGGTAAGCGGTAAAATAACTTGGAGAGATTTAAGCTGATGGGCGACACAAGAGAGGTGCGGAAATGTCCATGCCCCGCTGCACCGAATCAGCGTGTGAGAGGAATCACTGACAATGCTTACGGTGGCAGGAACAGTACTTTGCATTCCCTATTGTAACGCAAATTTGTTTTAAAATGTTGCTTTTACCCCCGCATAAACCATCCGTCCGCGCAACGGTCCCCAGATATGGGCAGAATCAAATCCTGCTGGAGTGCTATTATCATAAAAAAGAGGAGATTCGGTATCGGTTTGAACGGTGTCAAACAAATTTTTGGCTCCCGCATAAACGGTAAAATTTTTGTCGATGGTTTTGGAAAGTTTGAGATCGACGATCGTGAAAGCAGGAGAAGTTGTATTTTTGGGAGACGACGCGAGATCATCATTGTACCGTTCGGTATATCCGTACGGAGCCAAATCACGTGCCCCGACCCATGTCGCTTCGCTGTACAGTTCCCATCCCTTTACATCATAATCGAGGCTTATGCGGGCACGCTGTTCGATGGAGGCCAGGGTGAGATGGGATTTGTACGGATCATCGTAACGATACACTTCGTAAGCTCCCGAGAGGTTAAGTCCCTCTCTCAGTTCATAGCCGATGGTAATATCACTGTTTTTGACGCTTACATTTTCGGAGAGGTTTTTCAGTGTAGGTGTTCCGGTTGAATTATCGATATAGGCGAGATTTTTGACCTGCGTGTAGGCAGCGGATGCCGTAAGGGATAATCCATGGGCATTGTAGGAGAGGGCATAACTCGCCCCTTTTGATTTTTCAAGCTCAGAGATTGCCATATCAAACCCGTTGTCGAGCAGACCATGCTCCGATTCAAAAAATGTCAACGGGGCCCGGTATCCCATGCCGGCACTAAGCCGCGACGTGAGGTCATTCGTATGGTTGTGGCGCCAAAGGAAACGGGGTACGAGCAAGGTTTCATCGATTTCATTTCCCTGTGCCGTTTTGGCACGCCAGTCTGTGGTGATTTTGGCTCCTCGCAGCGCAAGGGTGAGTTCGTTTTTATCATCGATCATCCATGCGTCTTGGGCATAGAGTCCCAAAGCGGTGTA
>JAUXSZ010000251.1 GCA_030679635.1 Sulfuricurvum sp.
AATCGGGCCAAAAATGTCATCTATGCGACGGCGCCCTCACTCTACGATACCTCGTTGGCCCATCATGCGCTGGAATACATCCAAAAGAACGTTAGAGAGTTAAAAGAGGCGATTGGGGCGCGACAGCGTATCGTGAAAGAGGTGCTTGGTATCCATGTGGATGGATTGATTGTCCCCATCGAAATCGGAAACAATATCCAAGTGATGGAGCTGCAAGAAGCTGTGAAGGATGAATTGGGAATTTTAGTGGGAGCCATCCGTCAGCCGACAGTGAGCCGTGCGATTATCCGCCTCATTGCCCGATTGGACATTCCTGAGGAGACTTTGAGGAGAGCGTGTGAACGTTTTAGTCACAATAGGGTAAAATCGTAACATGAATACGATCCATATCGACGCATTAAAGATTGCTCATTCAAATGGGGTATTGGTCGATTGCGCTTTTGATATTCATACCTCTTTAGCTTTGGTCGGTGAGAGCGGAAGCGGGAAATCGCTGATACTCAAAGGGCTTTTAGGGTTGTGCGACGCTGCTTTGAGAGTGACACTGCAAAAACGATCGCCGTTTGAATGGTCTAGAGGGAAAAGTGTGACGCTTGTCCCCCAAAATCCCTTTACGGCCCTCTCTCCTCTGACGAGGATCGGGGATCAAATGTTTTTTGCCAAAGAACGTTCGCAAGAGCTGTTTGGAATGCTGGGACTGGATGGCTCTTTGTTGGAACGCTATCCGAGCGAGCTTTCAGGGGGACAGTTGCAGCGTGTGGTTGTGGCGATGGCATTGGGGTCTGATCCCAAGCTGTTATTGCTGGATGAGCCGACAACGGCTTTGGATTCAGGAGCGAGAGAAGTGATGATTGAACAGCTGTTGATACTGCAAGAGAGATTGGGCTTTTCCCTCCTTTTTGTGACCCATGACATGAGTGTTGCGGCTGCTTTATGCGAGGACATTTGTGTCCTTAAGCAAGGGAAAATTATTGAGAGCGGGAGCCTGAAAACGGTATTGAAAACCCCACAAATGCCTTATACGCGTCAACTGATTGAAGCTGATTTTAAAAACCGGGAATACAGAAAATGAACAAAAATTTATGGATTGCAATAGGACTTCTTGTCATGATACCGTTGGGGTATTTGGGGTATGTCATTTATAGTTTTGAATATGAGACGCAACGCCTTATCAACTATAAGCCTCGTCTGACAACGGAAGTATATGACCGAAACGGCGAAAAAATAGCGAATCTGTTTAGCGATGAACACCGCTATTATGTCTCCATTGACAATATTCCTCCCAGACTGATCGAAGCGTTGCTCGCGATTGAAGATACCGACTTTTTTGAACATCATGGGGTGAACCCCGATGCGATCATGCGTGCCATCATCAAAGACGTGAGTGCCGGAAAGCTCAAAGAGGGGGCAAGTACGATTACTCAGCAGCTGGTCAAAAATGCCCTTCTGACGCGCGAGAAGAAATTTTCACGGAAATTTAAAGAGGTTCTGTATTCGATACGAATCGAACAAGAACTTACCAAAGAGCAGATTTTAGAGCGCTATTTCAATGAAATCTATTTGGGTCACGGCTATTACGGGATCAAAACCGCTGCCGATGGCTATTTTAGAAAAGGGCTCAAAGAGTTGACGCTTAAAGAGATGGCGATGCTGGTGGCGCTTCCTAAGGGACCCAATTTTTACGCTCCGACCAAAAACTATGAGCTCAGCCTTGGGCGTGCAAACCGGATTATCGAGCGGATGCTCAGTTTAGGCTGGATCGATCAAGAGACGTACGATCGTTCGACACAGGAGCGGCCGAAAGTGTACAACGACACATTGAGCAAAAACTCAGGTCCCTATGTCATCGATGAGGTTATGCGCCAGCTAGGGGATGCCTTCCCCGACATTCGCAGCGGCGGATACAAAATTTATACGACCATCGATATGAGACTTCAAGAGGCCGGGTATAAGGCCCTCCAATCAGGACGCAACGAGATCATAGCGCGGGCTCAGGAAGCAGGGGAACTGGATGCAAACATACAGTCACAGCTTAACGGCGCGTTGATGAGTTTGGATCCAAATACAGGAGAAATTTTGGCGATGGTAGGGGGATATGATTATTCCGTCAGTCCCTATAACCGCGTCACACAGGCCAAGCGGCAGCCCGGTTCCGCATTCAAACCGTTTGTCTACCAAGTAGCGCTCGATGGCGGTATGTCTCCGGCATCGCTCGTTCCCGATATCGCCCGTACCTATACCTATGCAGGTGAAGACGGTGAAGAAAAAACGTGGAAACCTAAAAATTACAAAAATGAGTATAAAGGGATGGTCAGTATCCGAGATGCTCTTGTCCATTCGCGTAACCTGGCGACGATCAATATGGTCAGTGATATGGGCTTTGGCAAAGTCGTTGATGGGCTGCATCGTTATGGGATTGTTGAAAATCTCCCTCCGGATCTCTCCATCGCATTGGGAACGATTGCGATTTCTCCGCATGATTTGGCCAAATATTATACGATGTTTGCGGCTGGCGGGGTGCAAACAAACCCTATTCTGATTCGTCAGGTTATCACCCCCAAAGGGGAGACGCTTCGGTATGAAAATAAACACCGCCAAGTGAATACGCGAGAACAAACCTACCTGATGACCTCGATTTTACAGGATGTCGTTAATTATGGTACGGGTACGGGTGCGCGTGTTCCTGGGATGGAAATCGCAGGGAAAACAGGGACAACCAATAAAAATGTCGATGCGTGGTTTATCGGCTATTCTCCTACGGTTGAAACGGTGGTTTGGTTTGGTCACGACAATAACACTCCGATGCGCCGTAGTGAGACAGGCGGACGTGCCGCCGCACCTGTATTTCGTTATTACTATGAAGATTTAAAACGTATTTATCCGAATACCAAGCGCTATTTTGACCGTCCTGCGGGCGTGTATGCGGTGAGTCAAAGCGGTGATGAAAACGTCACGGAAAACTTTACCGATATTTCGCAAACACCGGACGTAACGCAAGAACAAACCCCTAAAACAGATGAGCAGCTGGTTTTTTAAAGGTTACTTTTTCTTTGTAGCCTGAGATAAATAAAACCACACGCTTCCCCCGACAAGAATCAGCATAACGGGGGCGAGATAGGGTTTACCGGCAACCATCTTATACCCCTCGATCAATGCACCGCCAAACAGATAACTTCCCCCTCCGACGACGATGGTCCAAACGAGCGCTCCAATGGCATTGTACGTGCTGAATTTCCAAAAACTGTATTTGCTCAAACCGATAGCAAGAGGAATGAGTGTTTTGAGACCGTAGATGAATTTTTTCATCACGATAATCCATGAACCGTGCCGCTTCATGAGGAGATGGGAAAAGGCAAGTTTCCGTTTGTGTTTTCCCAAATATTCCATCATCTCGGTTTTATGGTAGCGAGAGAGGTAAAAAAGGAGCGTGTCGCCGATAAAATTGGCGATAAATGCGATACTCATTGAGAGACCTAAATCCATCTTTCCCATGAAACTGAGTACCCCTGCGCCCAAAAGGGCCAGAAAACCACCGCCAAGTGAGTAGAGAAATAAAACCAGATATCCGTAGGTCGCGAGATTGCTGAGCATGTCATCCATAGTATTATAATTTCCTTATTTTTGCAATTTCATCACGAAGGCGGGCCGCCTCTTCGAATTCGAGTTTTTTGGAGGCCTCTTTCATTTTAAGTGTCAGCTCATCGACCAGTTTTTTTCGTTCGGCCGCTGGAAGCGTTTTCGCTTTTTTTGATCGGTTGTACAGATCGCCCACGTCTTCGAGTTTGAGGTTCTCATCGAGCGAACGTTTGGTGGTGGTTGGAATGATTCCGTGTACGGCATTATGGGCCTCTTGGAGGGCTCGTCGATCATTTGTTTTTTTGATTGCCCGTTCCATGGAACCGGTTATTTTATTCGCATACAGTATGACGCGTCCGGATGAATTGCGTGCGGCGCGTCCGATCGTCTGGATAAGCGATGTCTCCGAGCGCAAGAAACCCTCTTTGTCGGCATCCAGAATCGCGACGAGACTGACTTCGGGTAAATCGAGCCCTTCTCGCAGGAGATTGATACCGATCAGGACATCAAAATCGCCCATACGCAGCCCACGGATGATTTGGTTGCGCTCAATGGTATCAATTTCGGAGTGCATGTATTGGACTTTTATCCCCAAATCGGCGAGGTATTTGGTGAGGGCTTCTGCCATTTTTTTGGTCAAAACCGTCACTAAAACACGATCCCCAAGCGCAACCGTTTTCTTGATCTCATCGTGGAGGTCCTCGACTTGATTGGTAGAGGATTTGATCGTGATGGGAGGATCGAGCAGACCTGTGGGACGGATGATTTGATGGGCGACGGTGGAACTTAGCTCAAGCTCTTGCACCGCAGGGGTTGCGGAGACGAAGAGATAGTGGGGCGCTTTGGCCAGATACTCATCGATCATAAGAGGACGGTTGTCGAGGGCGCTTGGAAGGCGAAATCCGTAGTCGACGAGGACCTCTTTACGGCTTCTGTCGGCGGCATACATTCCTCGAAACTGCGGCAAACTGACGTGCGATTCATCGACGATAATCAAAAATTTATCGTGATGCAATGTAAAATAATCGAGCAGGGTATAGGGAGCCTCCCCCGGTTTTTTGTCGGTCAAAAGACGGGAATAGTTTTCGATCCCTTTGCACATTCCGGTGGCTTGGAGCATTTCGAGATCAAACTCGCATCGCTGGCGCAAACGTTGCGCTTCGACTATTTTCCCCTGCCCCTCAAGCTCTTGCAGCCGCTCACCCAGCTCATCTTCGATCCGCTGGATGGCACGTGAGAGTTTCTCTTGTCCAACGGCAAACTGGCTGGTAGCGTAGATCGTGATGGTTTCCTGTTTCTCGGTCATCGTGTTGCTTAGAGGTTCAAAAAAGGTTATCCGCTCCACTTCGTCACCGAAAAATTCGATCCGCACGGCTTGATCCTGCCAATAAGGGGGATAAATATCAATCACCTCCCCATTGACGCGAAAATCTCCCCCATCGAAATAAGCATCGTTACGAGTATAGCCCATCTCAACGAGACGAAGGAGAAGCTTTTTTTGATTGATTTCATCCCCAAGTGCGACAACCTGCACCATTTTTTCATATTCTTCAGGATCTCCGAGACCATAGTTGGCTGAGACCGATGCGACGACGATAACATCATCATAGCTTAGGAGATTGGCAGAGGCAGACAGGCGTAAACGCTCCAACTCTTCATTGATAGAGCTGTCTTTTTCGATGAATAAGTCTTGACGCGGGATGTAGGCCTCAGGCTGATAATAATCGTAGTAGCTGACAAAATATTCGACATGATTGTCGGGGAAAAACGAACGAAATTCGCTGTACAGCTGGGCGGCCAAGGTTTTGTTATGGGTCATGATGATGGTGGGGAGCTGAACGCTCTCGATAACCTTCGCCATCGTCATTGTTTTACCGCTACCCGTGACCCCCTCAAGGGCTACGTAGCGTTCACCGTTTTTGATACCAGAGCTAAGTGCTTCAATGGCAACGGGCTGATCACCGGCAGGTTGATACGGGGCATGAACTTTAAAAATCGGCAAAAAGGCACCCTCTGAAAATTTGTTAGGTTTGTATCAATATTATAGCGGAAAACCTGTTTTCCATAGAGGATGACTGCCTATAGGCTGCTTGGTTAAGGTGAGTTTTCGAATGAGGTTTTTGAGAAAAAAAACGAGAGGTTGAATTATCGTTTTTCAATTATACCTAATGTCTAATCTTTTTTTGTATTTTTGTCATTGCGTTTTTCTTTTAAAGTTTTTGTTGGTGCTTTTTTAACTGCTTTTTTTGAATCTTGACCTTTTGCCATAATATCCCCTTTATTTGGATTTGTTAATCATATAATCGTTCACATATAATATACGACTTATGCTTAAAAGGCAGTGCCAATAAGTTCTCTCAACTGCTGATACCTTATTTGCCTCACTCAGCTTCATATAGTGTAAAGTTATTGAAATAGGCGGCTGAGCAATACTTTATTTTTATAAATTTAAAAAGTTTAATTACGTTAAACTCTGGTTTATTATAAAAATAAAGGATTGTACAATGTTTAAATCAATCAATACATTCATGTCAACCGTATCCGTATCCTCCATATTTATAGGCATTACTCTGTTTATGAGTGGTTGCGATTTAAAAGAACCGATAACAAAACTGGTATGGCAAGACAACATTGAGGTTGAAACCGTACATGGAAATTGGCAAGAGGCGATTAATTCCTGTGAAAATCTTTCACTGGGAGGGTTTAATGATTGGAGACTCCCCAATCAAGAAGAGTTATCTTCTATTGTAGACGTTAAGCGTAAGCCTACTATTCAAAGTCGTTTTGACTATGGGGTGAGTGCCCCATATTGGTCGTCGTCCAGTAATGTTGATAATAGCAGCGATGCGTGGTATGTTAATTTCTATAATGGCCATAACTACGCCGGAACTAAGGAGAACAACTTTTCTGTGCGGTGTGTA
>JAUXSZ010000252.1 GCA_030679635.1 Sulfuricurvum sp.
TTTCGAAGTACTCAAAGAAAAATTGGGGTGGGGGAATTAAGAAGTGATAGAGCGTTTTTATCTGAAAGAATTTTTAACCTTTAAAGAGGCAGAACTCGAATTTAAGCCGGGACTCATCGTTTTTACGGGACCAAGCGGAAGCGGTAAATCGATTTTAATGCGTTCTATTTTGGCGTCTGTAGGGCTTGACGGAGTAGACGCAAGCGTGTGTGAGTCCTCCGTATCCTGGCAAATCAACGTGGATGAACATGGAATCGATAACGAGTCTACCAATGTTTTTCGTCATGTTAAAAAAGAAAAAACCAATTATTTTATCAACAATCAGCGTACCTCAAAATCCTCGATGGAGTCGATCAGTTCGACCTATTTACGCCATTTGAGTTTAAAAGATTACAGTGATTTTGAGCCAACGGCATTGATTTCGCTGCTGGATGAGAGGATTGCTCTGGAATATCCAGAACATTTGATGTGTTTGCAGGAACATAGGGCTAAATTTTCGGAATACAAAAAACTTTCAGACGAACTCAAAGTGATTGAAGAACAAGAAAAAAAGCTTACAGAGCTCAAAGAGTTCGCGGCGTACGAGATTGCAAAAATAGATGCTATCAAGCCGACTGTAGGTGAAGACGAAGCGTTGAATGTTATTAAAAAACAGCTCTCTAAGAAAGAAAAAATCGAAGAATCCATACATGCGGCTGAAGCTATTTTTCAGTATGAATCGCAGGTCAGCAGTGCGTTAAACATGTTGGAAGCAGAGAGTTCATTTTTTGATGATGCGATGAATGAATTGCGCAGTATTTTCGAGAGTTCATTGGATAAGCTTGAAGAGCTCGAAGGGGTGTCAGTTGAAGAGGTATTGGATCGTATCGAGCAGTTAAGTGAGCTTAAACGCCGATACGGAGGGATTGAGGAGGCTTTGGCCTATCGTGAGCAAAAAGGGATCGAACTTGAGTCGTATGAGAGGATTGAGCACTCAAAGGGAGAGCTGACGCATAAAATTGCAAAACGGATGCAAGAACTGGACGTATTGGCGGATGAACTTTCACGTAAACGTTCCCATGCGCTTGATAGGTCATTGGAAAAACTCAATGGATATCTAAATATGCTTTATCTGCGTCCAGCCACACTGCACGTTGAGAGAGTAGAGCATCATCTGCTGGGAATCGATCGTGTGGTTCTGGGGCTTGAGGGGACGAAGCTGGACAAGCTCAGTTCCGGTGAATTCAATCGTCTGCGTCTGGCTTTACTGGCGCTTCGCGTAGAGAGTATGGAAGATTTAGGCGGTGTGTTGATGCTCGATGAGATTGATGCAAATTTGAGCGGTGAAGAGTCGATGAGCGTTGCAAAAGTTCTTCGGCATCTTTCCCGATGTTATCAGATTTTTGTCATCTCCCATCAGCCGCAGCTGACATCGATGGGGGAGCAGCATTTTTTGATCTATAAAGATAATGAGAGTCGTGTCCGTGAGCTCAACGATGAGGAACGGATCGAAGAGATTGCCCGTATCATCAGCGGTGAGGGGATCAGCGAAGAGGCAAAAGGATTTGCCAAAGAGTTGTTTGAGCGGGTTCGAATGGAGAATGGTAAATGATCATCGATACCCATGTCCATTTAGATGATGAGCGGTACAGAGACGATTTTGAAGAGATGATGGCACGTGCCGGTGAGGCAGGGGTGGAGGGATTTATCATCCCCGGTGCTCACCCATCGACATTAGAGCGTGCAGTAGAGCTGTGCGAACACTATGCAAATATCTATTTTGCCGTTGGCGTTCACCCTTACGATTTAGAGACACTACATCAGCTCGATTT
>JAUXSZ010000001.1 GCA_030679635.1 Sulfuricurvum sp.
CATCTGCGAACAACCGTGCCAAATCCGTTGCCCTCATAGAGCTCACTTCGCCCCATCCCTCAACCGCAACGTAACCGTCAATCGCATCGATACCGACAACAATCGGATATTTAGCCGCCATCTCTTTGACGAATTCAGGGTCACGCAGGGCAATTGAGCCTAAAATTAACCGATCAATCCCGAGATCAAGATACCGTTTTATCGTCGCTTCATCGCGTATACCACCGCCAAGCTGGAGTTTTACCTTACAGTTTTCACGAATGGCGCGAATTTGATCCAAATTTTTCGGCTCACCGGCAAAGGCACCGTTGAGATCCACCAAATGGACCCATTGTGCTCCCATCTCTTCAAATGTTTTTACAAGTTCCCACGGGGTATCCGAGTAAATTTTCGCACTCTCCATCACCCCTTTGGTTAGGCGGACGGCTTTGCCGTCTTTGAGGTCGATTGCGGGGAAAATAGTCATTATAAATATCCTTTAAAGAGTAATAAAATTTTTGAGAATGCGAAGCCCATTGTGGTGGCTTTTTTCCGGGTGAGGCTGAATACCCATCACATTATTCCGTGCCACAGCACTGGTAAATTCGTATCCATAAACCGATTGTCCGATGCTGTGTTCTTTATCTTCACATACAACATGATACGAATGGACAAAGTAAAGATAATGCCCTTCATCCAGCCCTTCAAACAACGGGTGCCCTTTGGTAAACATCCGATTCCATCCCATGTGGGGTACTTTTAAAGGTGAATGAAAACGGCTCGAATCAAAAGCAACGACGCGTCCCGGGATCAATCCAAGTCCCTGAGAGATCCCGAACTCTTCACTCGACTCAAAGAGCAGCTGCATCCCTAAGCAAATGCCCAAGACATACTTTCCGCTTTGCGCATATTCCGCAACGGCCTCGTCCATCCCTCGCTCTTTCAAATGATCCATGGCATCCCCAAAAGCACCGACACCCGGAAGGATAATCCGATCGTATTGGGAGAGTTTTTCAGGATCCGATTCAATCACCACACGTTCACCTAACAGATCAAACGCATTGCGTACGCTCGCTAAATTCCCCATATTGTAATCAACAATGGCAATCAATGGCGCTCTCCCAAATTGGTAAAACGGATATAAACGGCAAGCCCCACGAGAAGCATTGCCACCCCTGCAATAATATAAATGGCATTTACAAGCATTGCAGGTTCTGTCATCGCAAATTTAAATACCAGCATCAATGCTTCGATCGACAGCGCAATAATGATCGATCCTAAAAACCGGACCATTGTTTTATGGATACTAGAGGAAGGATCGGTTTTCGGCCGTCCCAGTACTTCTTCCTCAAAAAGTGTTTTAACCAAATCAAATATCGCGAGGGACAAAGTTAGCAAAATAGTCGTTTCAAAAATATCTTTGATCTCTATACGTTCAAGATTACCGAATCCATAGGCCAAAAAGCCCTCAATCCCTTTAACAAAAAGCAACAAAGAGACAAACGCAAGTACAACCGTAAATCCGGCATACACTGTTCTGAAAAAACGCCCTGCTCCTGACTCAAGAGCCATAGGATGAGCAATTTTCAGCACCTCTCCCAATGGCATGTCCAAACAGGCAACATAGACAATTTCCCCGTGCTCGTCAAAAATAGGCTCCGATGCCGTTACCGTCAACTCATCATTGAGCAGTGAGGGGTAGGGATCGGTAATGGTACATCGGCGCTCATGCATTGCACGGTAATAGTAGGCTCGAGTAGAACGGTTTTTACCGATATCTTCCTCTTTTTTTCCCTCTTTTAGGTAGGTGGCTCCTACTTGATTCCCTTTGGCATCGAGCAGATACAATGCTTCAATCCCCTGCAAATCACCTCGAATTTTGAGCAATCGGGCCGTAATTGCCTCAGCTGAAACAGAGGGGAGGTGGTTGGGAAGATTTTTATGAAAAAGATAGCAAAAATAGGCTCGCGCTTTTGGGCGGATTTCGGAAAACTGTTGAATGTCTTGAACGACCACTGCTGTATCCTTTACTCATTTTTTGATGAATTATTGTAGCTTGTTTGCGCTATAGTTACGCTTATGAACAAATCCTCTTTTCGCATTGCCATTGTCCGTTTGAGCGCACTGGGCGATATTGTCAACACAGCCGTTGTTTTACAAATCATCCGCCGCCACTACCCCGATGTCCTTATCGATTGGTTTGTCGAAGAGGCGTTTGCCCCCGTGTTGAGACATCATCCGCTCATCCATGAGGTAGTAGCGATTCCGCTCAAAAAAATCAAAAAAGAAAAAAATATTTCACTGCTGCGCACGACAATTCGATCGTTACGGTCACGAGAGCCTTACGATCACATCATCGATGCTCAGGGACTTTTGAAATCGGCCATTGTCGCGGCTTTTCTACCGGGCCCTGTCCACGGATTTGATCGAAGCAGCGCGCGCGAGGGGATTGCCTCACTGTTTTATAAAACGACCTCATCCCTCCCTTATGATATGAATATTATCAAGAGAAACGTCATGGTGATTACCGAAGCCCTTTCGATACCCTATGATGAAAACGCCATTCTTCACAAAACACCCGTCTTCCCTGTCGCTAAAAGACCCTCTTCTCTGCCAGAAAAGACGAAAACCATTGGATGTGTCATCGGCGCATCATGGCCCAGCAAATGTTATCCAAAAGAGCAATTTGCACAACTATGTGATTTGCTCCCCCACCCTTGCTCCCTCATTTGGGGAAGTCCAGCCGAACACCAAGATGCTCTCTGGATTGCGGAACACTCAACCAATGCCATCGTTGCCCAAAAGATGTCTCTGCCAGAACTCGTAAATTTTATTGCCCACTGCGATCTCACCATCGGAAACGATACCGGACCGACCCATATGGCTTGGGCGATGAACAGACCCTCTATCACCCTTTTTGGTCCAACAACCCCACGGATGATCTATCCTACTTCCATCAATATCGGGATTAAATCCCCCTCCGAAGTAGACATTTACCACATCGATCGCAATGACTTTTCCATCGCTCAAATCGATCCGCACCACATTGCCCAAAAGGCAAAGGAACTTTTATGATCGGTTTTCGCCTCTTTTTGATTTTCGATTGGCTCCTAATGGCATTGCCGCACCGTTGGAGAAAAAAATTCTTTATAACCCTCGCTTCACTTGCCTATCGTTTTGCAGAAAAACGCAATCGTATTATCCAAGCCAATTTAAACTTTGCTTTTCAAGCCACATTGAGCCAAACCGAAAAAAAAAAGATAGAGAACTATTGCTACCGAAATTTAGCCCTGAACCTTCTCCAAGTCATGGAGAACAGACGCAATACAACAAAAGATTTGGCTAGACAGGTGACCTTTGAAAACAGAGAGACGGTCGATCTCTATTTGAGTCAAAATCGGGCGATTATTTTTATATCTGCCCATTTTGGGAACTGGGAGATAGGTGCGGCTTCACTGGCAGCCTTGATAACCCCTATCACCTCTATCTACAAAGGGCTGGACAATGATGCCTTCAACCCTTATCTGTTGGAGGCTCGAACGCGCCATCGGATGAATCTTGTGGAAAAAAACGGGGCGATCAAACACCTTGCCCGTTCTCTTAACAAGGGACAATGCGTATCGCTCCTGATCGATCAATCGAGCAATGAAAAGTCTGGAGTGAAGGTCGATTTTTTTGGTCACCCAACCTACCACACCTCTGCGGCGGCACAACTCTCCCGCAAATACAATGCCCCTATCATTCCCCTTTATATTTTTACAAAAGACGAGGAGAACTATACGATTCGGTTTGAAGATCCCATTGAAGTAGCAGGAGATGATGAGCAAGCCATCACTGACGCGACACAACGTCAGGCAGATGGTCTCGAAAAAGTAATCCGTGACAACCCAAAATTCTGGTTTTGGTGCCACAAGCGGTGGAAAAGCGAATTTAACGAAATTTACGCGGGATAAGCCGACTGTAGTGCGTCGTACAATTGTGCTGGCGTCATATCAGGATTTTTTTCCCAACAACGCTTCATGACGACATTGTCCTCTTCGCCGTTCCACACTTTGATGTAGGTCCCCTCTTTGTATCCGTGATTTTGGCGGAACTGATTGAGAATATTTTTGCCGACGTACAAACGATAGAGCTGTGTCGCGTTCAATGCTCCCAAATGGGTCAGGTCAAAAAACTCTTCGATCAGTGCCCCGATCATCTCAGGCGATACCGGAATGAGAGAGAGGCGCATGACGTTTTCGATTTTGGTTAAAAGAAGGTCATCGCTTCCGAAGTTCACAGGAGCATCATTATTAATTTTTTGATATTCAACCGTTTGAGATACTCTACTCACAAGCTCTTGAATGCTTTCAGCACCCGTATTATGGGTAAATTCCAACACCAAACTCATCACAAAATGCCACACATCGATAATTTCAATTTGCAGATTTTCGTAATCGGTCTCCTGCGCAATACTTTTCCAATGTTTCCATCC
>JAUXSZ010000002.1 GCA_030679635.1 Sulfuricurvum sp.
GGGGTAAAAGGGCTAAACGGTCTCATCAAAGCCGCCTTCTATGATGGCGGGGATGTCAAGTGTAATACCAAAAATCTGAACAAAGTCTGGGTGCAAGTCGCTTATAAGTTTTAACTCAAAAGGGGTTGCGATGTGGTCGAATAAACGTGTGTGTAAACGTGATGGCTCCATGGAGCCTTTTTCTCCGTATAAGATTAGCGACGCGATTCAAAAAGCATTCGACAGCGAATCACGTACCAATACTCCACCCCTTTTTAGCCGAGTACTTCATCGCATAGAGGCTGAGAATCGCTACAGCGTCGAAGAGATTCAGGACATTATCGAAGAAGAACTGCACAATGCGGGCGAGTTCAAAGTGATGAAATCGTTCCTCACCTATCGGTTTTTGCATAAAATGCAGCGGGAACATCTGCTGGGGCTGGATCAAGATACGAGCTATGTCAACTCCACACAAAGCGTCCAAGAGTATATTCACAAGTCCGATTGGCGGATAAATGCGAATGCTAACACCGGTTATTCGAACGCCGGATTGGTGAATAATCTTGCGGGCAAAGTGATTGCGAATTTTTGGTTGGACAGCGTTTACTCCACAGAAGAGGGTGCAGCGCATCGAAACGGTGATATTCACATCCATGATCTCGATTGTCTCGCGGGCTATTGTGCCGGATGGAGCTTGCGTGCGCTGCTCAATGAGGGGTTTAACGGGGTACGAGGCCGCGTTGAGAGCTCTCCTCCCCGTCATCTGCGCGAGGCGCTTGGGCAAATGGCCAACTTTTTAGGGATATTGCAATCCGAGTGGGCAGGGGCTCAGGCGTTTAGTTCGTTTGATACCTATTTGGCGCCGTATGTGTTTATTGATGCCCTCTCTCATGCCGATGTGAAAAAAGCGATTCGAAGTTTCGTCTACAATCTCAATGTCCCTGCTCGCTGGGGACAGTCCCCTTTTACGAACATCACCCTCGACTGGATGGTCCCCTCCGATTTGGCACCCCAATTTCCGACACTCAAAGATCACCATCTTTTTGAAGAGATCACCGCAACCGCCCATCATAATAGAAAACTGCATGAACGGGGAAAATGTGTTCTGTCTGAATTGACATACGCAGATTTCCAGAGCGAAATGAACATGATTAACCATGCCTATTATGAGGTGATGACCGAGGGGGACAGCGGGGGGCAGCCTTTCACCTTCCCTATCCCGACCGTCAACATCACCGAAGATTTCGACTGGTACGGTGAAAATACCGATATTTTGTTTGAGAATACGGCGAAAATCGGTTCCAGCTATTTTCAAAATTTCATCGGAAGCCAATACCTTCGAAACCCGGAGGGGGAGCGGATCGACAATCCTGAAGCCTACAAACCGGGTGCCGTACGGAGTATGTGCTGCCGATTGCAGCTCGATTTACGCGAGCTTTTGAAACGGGGAAACGGACTTTTCGGCAGTGCGGAGATGACGGGAAGCATCGGCGTCGTCACGATCAATATGGCACGATTAGGATATCTCTATGCAGGAGATGAAAAGGGTTTGTATGAGGGACTGAACCGTTTGATGAGCATAGCCCATTCGACCTTAGAGAAAAAGAGGGTTTTCGTTCAGGAGATGTTTGATCGAGGACTCTATCCTTATACCAAACGGTATCTCAGCGGATTCAAGAACCATTTCTCCACCATCGGGGTCAACGGGATGAACGAGATGGTGCGTAATTTTACCGCTGATACCGAAAATCTCTCAACGCCTACGGGGATTGAGTTCACCCTTCGGCTCCTCGAACATATGCGGACGACCATGCGCAGCTTCCAAGAGCAAAGCGGCAATCTCTATAATCTCGAAGCGACGCCTGCCGAGGGGACAACGTACCGGTTTGCTAAAGAGGATAAAAAGCGGTATCCCTCAATACTCCAAGCGGGTGAGGGGGATAACATCTATTACACTAACAGCTCTCAACTCCCTGTTAGTTATACAAACGATCCGTTTGAAGCGCTTGATCTGCAGGATGAACTCCAGTGCAAGTACACGGGGGGAACCGTATTACATCTCTACATGAGTGAACGGATCAGTTCGATCGAGGCGTGTCGGCGGATGGTTAAAAACGTCATTACCCATCACCGCCTTCCTTACATCACCATCACGCCCCTCTTTTCCGTCTGCCCGGTTCACGGTTATTTGCAAGGGGAACATGAATACTGCCCGCAATGTGATGACGTTATTTTATCTAAGGAGGCCTCATGAATACGGAAACGGTGCTGAAAATGCACGAAGCGAAACGGACAAAATGTATGGTGTATACAAGAGTGATGGGGTATCATCGCCCCGTCGAGAGTTTCAATATCGGGAAAAAGCAGGAGCACAAAGAGCGTCTCCATTTCTGCGAGCGTACCCTGCGTTACGAGCATGAAAGCGCTTTATGATCTGACCCCCTTCACTCTGCTTGATTACCCCGATATTCCTGCGGCCATTTTTTGGTTTGTCGGGTGCAACTTGCGGTGTGTCTACTGTTATAACCCTGATATTGTTTTTGGCGAGGCGCGGATTGAGGAAGAGGAAGCTTTGAGCTTTTTAGCAAAACGGCGGGGACTGCTTGAGGGGGTTGTTCTAAGCGGCGGGGAATGTACCCTCTATCCCAATCTCATCCCCTTTTGTGTCAAGATAAAAGCGCTGGGCTACACCATAAAACTCGATACTAACGCAATGCGTCCTGATGTTATCGCATCGCTGATTGCCCAAGGGCTTATCGACTATGCCGCGCTGGATTACAAAGCCCCCGAGGCAAAGATGTCTGAAATATGCGCAGGGGGAAGCGAAAAACGGTTTTGGGAGAGTTTTCACCTTCTTCGAGAAAGCGGTATCGATTATGAGGTACGTACGACGCTCCATCCCGGTCTGCTGAATGAAGATGAGATTGTCTCCATGGCTAAGGCCCTGAAACACGAGGGGTATGATCGTGCTTATTATGTCCAGCTCTTTCGCGAGGGGAGCGAAACGCTAGGGGTACTCGACCCGGTTGGCCGTCGTGTTGATTGTGAAAAGCTAGCACGCTATGCAACACTGCGCACGTAAATCCTCTTGACCTGCATCAAAGTAATCCATCTTGAAATAGCTTACAATTAACCTATATTATTCAAGGAGTTTACGATGAAAAAAGGTCTTATTGTATTGGTCGCATTGATAGGGTTAGGTTCTGCAGCTGTTGCTGCAGAAGACGGAGCAGCGCTTTATAAAAAATGTGCCACGTGTCATGGAGCACAGGGTGAAAAAGCGGCGCTTGGCAAAAGTAAAATCATCAAAGATTTAGGGGTAGCAGGTATCATTACCGCACTGAAGGGGTACAAAGACGGTACGTACGGCGGTCCTATGAAAGGGGTTATGAAAGGGCAGTCTGCTCCATTAAATGATGCGCAAATCGAAGCAATTGCCGTATATATTGCTAAATAATCTTTGTTTCCCTTTGGAGCGCAAAGGGAGACAAGGAAAGGCTCTTTTAGAGGAGGGTATGTTATACTAAAATCCTATAAATGCAATCGTTTTATTATTTCCATCTTGCACAGGATTTTACCTATGTTCCGAAAAAGCTTTTTGCAAGTGATAGCTCTTTTTTTACCAATAGCCTTTGGAGTGGTAGGAATAGGGATCTATGCCTTTCAGTCTGAAAAAAGCAAAGAGTTCATTATCACGGCTACCAATGAATCTTCTGTTGTTGAGATGGGAAGAGGCGCCATCGAAGAAAATTTAGAAAAAGTGGTTAGTGATCTCCTTTTTCTTTCACAGTATCATGCTTTTAAAGCCTTCATCGATACGTTCCGCTCTTCAACTCAGAGTGAAATTGGTGAAGACTTTAAAAGGATGATGGAAAGACGCCATGTGTATGATCAGCTTCGCTGGATAGACGAGAGTGGTATGGAACGGTTACGGATCAATTATAATGGCGGTCGTTCATCCATTGTGCCAGAAGAACACCTTCAGAACAAGAAAAATCGCTACTATTTTAGTCATGCGATGAAGCTCTCTCCCCATGAAATCTATTTTTCCCCCTTTGATTTGAATATTGAAAAGAATAAAGTCGAAATCCCCTATAAACCCACCATTCGAATCGCCACGCCGGTTGTGGACAGTGCAGGGGACAAGAGGGGAATCTTTATTATCAATTATCTGGGCGATGATGTAATTCGAAAATTTACCGAAATTACAGCAATGTCGCGTGGATCTTCGATGCTGCTCAACAGTGATGGCTATTGGATCAAAGGGGTTGATCCAGCTGATGAATGGGGCTTTATCCTCAACCATAATGATCTAACCATGGCGCATCGTCATCCATTTGCATGGAATCGGATACTCAAAGAGGAGCACGGGCAGTTTGAAAACGAAGAGGGGCTATGGACATTTACAACGGTCTATCCGTTGCCTTCTCGCAGTCTCTCTCCTAATCGTCCTTATTTCTGGAAAGCAGTGACCTATATTCCCGCTGAAAAGCTTTATGCGCATAGCAATATTTTGCTGTACACTTTTTTGGTAATTGGCGCACTGGCGCTAGTGCTGAGTGGGGTTGGCAGTTGGGCGTTGATCTATCAGTATGAAAAAAAGAAACAGGTAATCAGCGCGCTGCAGGAACTTCATAGAAAAACCGAGGGGATTCTCCGTTCGGTCCCTGATATGATTGTGCAAGTAGACAATGACAAAAGGTACACATGGGTCAACCGTGAGGGAAGGGCTTTCTTCGGGGAAGATGTCATTGGCAAAGAAGCCTCGTTCTATTTTGAAGGGGAACAAAATACGTATGACAGTGTCAACCCTTTATTGACGGGAGATAGTGATGCTGTCTACATTGAAAGCTGGCAAAGGCGCTGTGATAGGGAGAAGCGCTTACTTGGATGGTGGTGCCAAGCGTTAAAAGATGAGGAGGGGAAGATCATCGGAATTCTCTCAACGGCGCGGGACATCACCGAACAAAAATTGTCAAAAGAAGCGTTAGAAGCGTCCGAAAAAAAATACAAAGGGCTTGTTGAAAATGCAATGGTGGGTATCTACCGTATGGATTTCTCCGGCAAGGTGCTCTACGTCAATGGGGCATTGGCTCAAATTTTGGGCTATGATTCTCCGGAGGAGCTGATCGGTAAAAATAGCGCTTCCAGATACAAGGAACCCAAGCAGGGGGCTGAATTTATGCAGCGATTGTTGAAAGAGGAGCATGTCGGTAACTACGAAATAGAATTGCTTGATAAACATTCCGCTACCGTGCCGGTCATGATAAGCGGGATGGTTGATGGCGATATTTTTTCGGGTATGATCATGGATATGAGGGAGATCAAACACTCTCGACAAGAGATCGAAAAGCTCTCCAAAGCTATTGAGCAGATTGATGATGCTGTTGTTATGACCAATAAGGAGGGAGTAGTAACGTACGTCAATGCGGCATTCAGTGAACATACAGGCTACACAGCGGATGAGATTTTGGGAAAAACTCCCAGAATTTTCAAATCAGGAGAGCATTCTAAGGAATTCTATCAGGAGCTGTGGGAAATCATTTTAAGCGGTAAAGTTTACCGCGGAACGTTTATCAACAGAAAGAAAAACGGTGATCTTTACTATGAGAATAAAACCATTACCCCACTGAGGGACGATAAAAACAGCATTGTTGGATTTGTTTGGACCGGTAAAGATGTGACACAGGAGACTCTTTTACACCGAGAGATCGAGCGTATCGCTACGATCGATAACTTAACGGGTATCTATAATCGGCATAAGTTTGAAGAGCTTTTTGCCCTCGAAGCAGAACGATCCCGCCGATTTTCGTCTTCTCTTTCTTTGATACTTATCGATATCGATCATTTCAAATCGGTCAATGATACATACGGTCATAACGCAGGGGATGAGGTTCTCAAATATTTAACCGAGATTGTAGAAAAAAACATTCGAAAAATAGATATATTTGCCCGATGGGGAGGGGAAGAGTTTTTGATATTAAGTCCGGGTACTGGTATTGATGATATACAGTTGCTCGCAGAAAAATTGCGATTGGCAGTTGAATGTGCTACATTCGCTGAAGTCGGAAACATCACCATTAGCCTTGGGGCTAGTACCTTTAAAAAAGAGGATACTTTCTCCGAGCTTTTCAAAAGGGTAGATAAGGGGTTGTATTACGCAAAAGAGCATGGGAGAAATCAGGTGGGTGTTGTCGAATCGTGAGGCAGGTCCTCTCTCACATACCCATCCTCAACACGCAAGATACGGTCAAACAACGGCAGCATCCGCTCATCATGGGTAACGACGACAATGGCTACCTCTTGATCGACGGAGAGCTTTTTGAGCAACTGCATGACCGACAAGGCCCGTTGGGCATCCAATGCGGCGGTGGGCTCGTCGGCCAGAATGATTTTTGGATTGTTCGCCAGTGAACGGGCGATGGCGACCCGCTGACTTTGGCCGCCGGAGAGCTGAGAAGGCATTTTTGTGAGCTTGTCCCCCACCCCAAGATACTCCAAAAGCTCTTTCGCGCTCTGGTCTGCCTGGACTTTTTTTACCCCGTTCATTTGCGGAACAAGGGTCACATTTTCTAAGACCGTGAGAAACGGGATGAGGTTGTGCGATTGAAAAATAAATCCGATTTTTTCGCGCCGTACTCTGCGGGTGTCGTTGACCTTCCACTCTTGTTCATACATCAAATCCCCATCCAGCATGAGTTTTCCGCTTGAGGGTTCCGTGATGCAGCCGATCATCGTAATGAGGGTCGTTTTTCCTGAACCGCTGGGACCCAGAAGCGCTACCGTCTCTCCCGAATAGATTTCAAACGAGGCTTCTTTGATGGCGAGTACGGCGCTCTCTCCCTCTCCGTACGTTTTGGAAATATTTTCCACTGCGATCACAATTTTTTTCATTTACCCCCCGATCGCACTGGCAGGGTCGATCCGAAGCGCGGAGCGAATACCCGACAAGGAGGCGAGGATACTGACGAGGATGACGACCAAAAAAAGCTTGGCCGCATCCGTGGGGATCAGGATCACTGTTTTGGGAAAGAAGCTGGCACTGGCATGGGCGAAGAGATTGCCCCCGATAAATGCGAGCACTCCCAATAGGAGCGATTGCTGGGCAATCATTTTGGTGATGATAAAATTGGAGGCACCGATCAGTTTCAAAATAGCGATCTCTTTCATTTTCCCGATGGTCATTGTGTAGATGATAAGCGAGATGATGACCGAGGAGACGATCAGTAAGATGACGGTAAACATCCCGATTTGTTTTGCGGAGCGTTGTATGAGGTTTTTGGTAAGAATGTCAGATTGCTCCTGCGCGGTATAGACCTCTTGGTGTTTCCAGCGGTGTATCTCCCCCGCTGCAGCATGAGGATCAAACCCTGGTTTTAGGGTGAGGGCAAAGGCATTGACCGTAGTCGTAGCGACGGATTGCACCCCTCGTGCCTGGTCATTGCGAATCTGCTCGTTGCTGAACAAAAACTGGAGTTCCTGCGCCTCGTGCAAATTCAGATAGATCATTGGATCACCCCCTGAGGAGACGGCTTTGTGGGTCAATCCGACTACGGTATAGGTATTTCGCCCCAGACGGATTGCGTCGGCGAGTTTAAATCCCGTTTGGGTATCGACGATAATCTCCCGATCTCTTATCTCAATTTCTCTCCCCTGCACGAGAGTAAACGGCTTAAAGCCGCTGAGGGCTTCATATCCCAGCGCATAGACACGGATCGGTTTGTCATTGTGATGGATTTGCAAACTCTGAAAGGTGAGGGGACGGACCTCTTTGACCCCTAAAAACCCTTTCAAAGAATATTTGAGATCTTCGTGCAAACGGGAGTTTTCGGCGAAGGGGCCCAAAGTGTCTTTTTGAACGACCCACAAATCGGGAGAAATGTTGTTGGGGACGATCATGGCGTCATGCACCATCCCCCGATAGACGCCGATCATAACGAGAACCACCCCGATCAGCATCCCGACCCCCAAAGCCGTTGTGATGAATTTCCCCAGCGAATGGGAGATGTCACGCCATGCCAGATTAATCATGAGAAATAATGATTTGGGCCTCTGCCTGCTCACCCAAATGCAAAGGTTCCGGAAGATGGTCCAATCCGATGTAAACGACTCTCTCTTCGGTGATCCGGTCACTGACGACGCCGATTCGGCGTACGATCCCTGTGTAGTGCTGCTCACCCGTGGAGCGGAGAGTGACGACCGCTTTTTGACCTATTTTTAGCACCCCGCTTTGCCGTTCGTCTATGTAGGCTCTGACCCATACGCTCTTGGGATTGGCGATTTTAAAGACGCTCATACCGGCCCCTATCGTGCTTCCCGCTTCCGCATCGCGGGAAATAACGATCCCCTCAATGGGGGAGCGCAGAGAGAGGTCGTTGATTTTTGCGTTCACGGCGCTAAGCGATCCTTTTGAGCGCTCAATGTCGTGTTGCGACTGTTTCAGGGCTTCTTGGGCGCTCACAAGGAGGGCGCTGGCACTTCGTGCTGAGGCTTGGACGGTGTCAAGCTCTGATTGGGTGACAAATCCCCCTTTGATGAGGCTTTTGTAGCGTGCCAATGTCACATCGGCCAACTCTTTTTTCGCTTTTAAATCCTCGATAACGGCTTTTTGGGAGGCCATTTGAGAACGGTTTTTCTCTATGAGGGCGGTACTCTCTTGGGCATTCCCGCTCAGTTCTGAGAGTTCAAGACGCGCCAGCAGCTCCCCCTTGCGGACAGTGTCCCCCTCGTCGGCATAGAGGGTTTCGACTCTGGAGGTACTTTTGGGTGCGAGGAGAATGATCTCTTTGGCCTCCAGCGTCCCGACGCCGTTTACATAGTGGTTGGGCTCTTTGGGGGTGGAGAGAGCTGCGGGACTCACCGTTTTAGGAGGAGAGGATTTCATAAACGAAGCGATAAGGGTGATCGCTATCAGAATCCCCGCCCCCACAATGATCGATTTTTTTTTGTCACAACATGCCATGGTCATTTCCTTTGTTGAGCAGGCGCCGTATTTGGACCCATGCCCGTATTTTTTGAAGCTTTGCTTCCGCATGGGAAATGCGGGAACTTTCCAAAACACTCTGCGATTCTAAAATATCGATGTAGGTAGCCAACCCTTGAGTATATCGCCCCTCCATGAGGGAGAGCGCTTTTTGCGTAGCGTTCATGACCCCCTCTTTGGCAGCGATCGTCTGATCGAGACGGTTGAGATCGACAACGGCGCCGTACAGTTCCTGCCATAAGGATTTCTCGACGCTCTCGTACTCTTTTTGGGCGAGAGTGAGGAGTATCCGGCTTTTTTGCCCATCGGCGCTCATTTTCCCTCCGTCATACAAAGGGATGGACCCCTTGACTCCGATTTGAGAGGTGCTATAGGAGGACAGAGAGTTGTCGTAGCCGTAGGAGGCTACGAGTGCCACGGTTCCGTACGATTGTTTGGCGGTCGCTTCGGACAATGCTTGGGTGCGATCAATGTGGGCTCGGAGTGTTTGGAGCTGTGGATTGTGTT
>JAUXSZ010000006.1 GCA_030679635.1 Sulfuricurvum sp.
CCTAAATTTTATCTGTCTAATCAGCCGCTCCATTCACTTTCGGACGGCCTTATTTAATAGGCAATTGTAGTGAAATCTCTTTTATAAACAGCTTCAAGGTTTCAACAGTGTGCTACAATAGCATAAAAAAGTGAGGTTTTGTATGTGTATCTTTTGTAAAATAGTAAACCGTGAAATACCATCAAATTTAGTCAAAGAAGATGAAAACTTTCTCGCTTTTCACGATATCAACCCTAAAGCTCCCGTACATGTACTTGTTATTCCAAAAGCCCATTATGACAGTTTTAACGATACTCCGGGTGATGTAATCGGGAAAATGGGGATATTCATGCAAGAGGTCGCAAAAGAGATCGGAATAGATCAAAGCGGATACCGTATCATCAGCAATATCGGTGACGACGGTGCCCAAGAAGTCAAGCACCTGCATTTTCACATACTCGGAGGGACCCATCTAAAATGGGGTCATCTTGCCGACGCTGATCCGAAAGATTTTCTCTAATATACTCATTTTCCCTATATCAGGGAAAATACCCTCGCCAAGTTTTACGTTTATCTTCTTTTTCGTCAACCTCGCTTTTATTGATTATTATTTAATCAGACTTATGTATCTTAAAGCATCATGCTCCGTTATAATTTTGAGAAAAATAGTTGCTGAGGAACATAACCGATGTTTAAAAACAAGTACAAAGAAGAACTTCAACTCGTTAGTAAAATGATAAAAAATGAAATTGAAGCGGCAGAAACATTTTTATACCATGAGTCAAGATACCGTTTTGATGAAGCACTCCCAATACAGGAGCATCTCAATTTTTTAATGGAGCTTAAAAATCAGGAACGTTCGTTTTGGTCCGGATTTGTAGAGTTTTTTCCAAGTGCAATCGCTGTTTTAGCCCCATCTCAAAGAATCATCAACGCTAATGCGATGCTAGAAGATTTTTTACATGTCACAAACAGTGAACTTCAAACCAATCCATTGTTTTCATCACTGGTTACTAAAAATAGTGCTTGTTCTCTCTGTGACTTTATCAAGGAACATACCGATAGAATAAAATCATCCGGCTTCAGTGCCAAAGAGGTCATCTATATTTCAACGCGAAAAGAAGACCATATCCCCATTTTTGTTTTTGTCGTTCCTGTTTTTGACGCCCATAAGCGTTTGCTGCATACTTTTATCATTATGCGTGATCGGCGTATAGAATTTAAATTACGAAAAGAGTATATGCTCGACCAATCCAGTCCTATTATTACCATGCTTGAAACAATCTCAAACGGTGACATATCATCCTCGCTTGATCTGCCGCCATCCAATGACCTTCAACACTACCAATCTCCTGTGAATCATATAATCAATAATTTCAATATCATTATTAGTCAGATACGCAGTGCACTAAAGATTTCCGAAGCAGCTTCTGATGATACAAAACAGCAACTTCATTCTTTAAATACTTGGAGTAATGAGCAATTTATCCCGACATTAGCCGACATCGGAGACGATGCTGTCACACTGGAAAGCTCTATTAATGAAATCTCAAGCATTATCGGTCTTATCAAAGATATCTCAGATCAGACAAACCTCTTGGCACTCAATGCAGCAATCGAAGCAGCTCGTGCTGGTGAACATGGACGCGGTTTTGCCGTTGTTGCTGACGAAGTGCGTAAATTGGCGGAAAAAAGCCAAAAATCAACCAGTGACATCGAGGGGATTATTATGAGAATACAGCAAGATGCCAATCAAATGGCGGGCAATGTCAAAGGTTTTATGAGGGAATCGGAAAGTGTTCTCGAGATTTCAGGGAATCTCGAAAACACTTTTACCAGTATTGTTGACCAACTCCATACACTTAGAGAAAGTGCCCAAAAGTTTAAAATACAATCTTAATTAGTGTCCAAAAAATTAAGCATTGCACCCTTGAAGGGTGCCGAAATCGACACTGCTTCCGCCGCCGCTGATCATTGTCTCATTTTCACGAATTGTATTTCCATTGTGCTTGATCGTATAGGTGATAACAACGCTCTCACGAATGGTGTTGATCGTCGAGCAGTACGTCTCTAAACTTGCCATAACCCAGCGCGCCGCGAGGGTATCGTCCGCATTGGAATCAAAACGGTATTCGAGGTGGAGCGTGTTGAACTTTTTTGGAGCGCTCTCATTGCGCATCACTTCGCCATCTACTTGAAGATTGGTCACTTCAAATCCCTGCTGTTTAGGAAGCATCACCACATCGGTTGCACTGCATGCAATAATACCGCTTAAAAAATATTCGATGGGTGAAATCTGTGGACAATCGATGATAAAGCTGCTTTTTTCGGTTTTTGCCTCAAAACGCATCCCATCTTGGTGGCTAACGGTAATTTTCATTGAATCTCCTGTAAATAATGGTCAAAATAAATAATTTGTTCCAAAGTACGTACTTCTGCCGTACCACCCTGAGATGTGCGAGCATTCATCGAGTGTTCAATACTCAAATAACGGATCACATCCTCTTTAATCCGTTCATCTATTGCATGAAGCTCTTTGTACTCAATCTCACTAAGATCGATTCCCAGTGTTTCCGCTCTAGCCACGGCTTTGCCGGTAATAAAATGAGCTTCACGGAAGGGAACACCGCAATGCTCAACCAAATAGTCCGCCAGATCGGTCGCACTAAGATGACCCAATTTACAAGCATTAGCCATATTTTCTTTTTTTATCGTCATTGTTTTCAGTGCTTCTCGCAAAATTTCAAGAGAAATTTCTGCCGTTTCTACACTGTCAAACACCCCCTCTTTGTCCTCTTGGGTATCTTTATTATACGCCAGTGGAAGCCCTTTCATAACCGTGAGAAGACCCATGAGATTTCCATACACACGCCCTGTCTTTCCGCGAAGCAACTCGGGAACATCCGGATTTTTCTTTTGAGGCATGATTGATGAACCTGTCGAATACTCGTCTGAAAGCTCCACAAAACGAAACTCATAACTCGACCAGAGGATAATTTCTTCAGAGAGGCGGGAGATGTGCATCATCAATGTCGAGATATTAAAGAGAATTTCCAAAGCAAAATCACGGTCACTCACCGTATCCAAACAGTTAATGCTGACACTGTCAAAATTCAGCAGTTTAGCCGTCATTTCTCGATTAATATTATGAGGTGTCCCCGCAAGCGCCGCACAGCCGATCGGAGAGACATTGTTACGCGCGATACTGCTCTCAAAACGCTCAATATCCCGTTTTAGCATCGTAGCGTAGGCGAGCATGTGAAATCCGAAATTAATCGGCTGCGCATGCTGTAAATGGGTCATCCCCGGCAAAAGTGTCGTAGCATGTTCACGAGCAATGTCCACGATCGTACGCATAACGGTTTTAATCGCCAGGGCGATTTCACTGTTTTTACGCAGCACATAGCGTCGAAAATCAAGGGCTACTTGATCGTTTCGGCTACGTGCGGTATGAAGTTTTTTACCTGCATCACCGATAATCGTAGTGAGGCGCTTCTCAATCGCCATGTGCAAATCTTCATCACCGATTTTCCACTCAAATTTGCCCGATTCAATCTCGCTCAAAACCTGGGCCATACCCTCTTCTATTGAAGCCAGTTCTTGTGCCGTTAATATCCCCTGAGCGCAAAGCATTTGTGCATGAGCAATGGATCCTTCAATATCCTCACGGTACAATTTTTGATCAAACATAATGGATGCATTAAAGTGTTCTAATAATGACGACGCATCTTGCGCAAATCGTCCGGACCACATTTTTTCCATGATCTCTCCGTATCGTATAAAAAGTTAAAGGATTTTAGCGGAATTTGGTTGAGAAAAAAGCATCATCGTTGCTGATGATTGCTGAGTGTACAGAAGAGGAATTAGTTACAGGCAGGGACGTTACCGCTATCTTTAGCATACTCGGTCAGAAAATCTTCAAGATGCTTGGAGTCTTTGGTAAATTTACTATCACTAAAATACTCCCATGCAGGTTGTGCTTTTTTAGATGACAAATGGATATCGGCCAGTTTTTCACCTTTTTTATCCATAATTTTTTCCCACGTTCTCATATTTTTGGAGGCCGCCAGTTCTTGCCCCCCTCCATGACACCCTTTGCATGTCTCAATATAAACTTTTTGCCCTTTGTACGTAGCAGCATTTAGAAACGGTGCCGTGAGTAAAAGAGTAAAAATAATAATTTGATTAAATCTAAACATAAAAATAGCAGATCCCTGTTAAATAAAATGCGAATTAATGCTACATTAGAAATTCTAATAGATTGCTGAATACATTCATGAATCCCAATTAAATAAAATCAGGAATATAGAAAGGACTTAGACCTGATATTTTTTTTCCAGATTAACGTCTAAGTCCCAAAGAGAAAGCGATTTTAGTTTTTCCACGACAGCTGGGGTACAGTTCACATCTCCCGGCCATTCACGCTCAAACCCGTCATAATGGTTTTTACACGTGCCATCAATCGATACTATCGAACCATTGATGGTTATATCACGTCCTGCATCCATATTGTTAGTAACCCTCCACAAAAGCATATACGGATTCTGAATATCGTTACCCTCGGCATCGACGACAATTACTATCCTTAAATACGTTTGCAACGATGCTAGTACATCAGCCGTGCGGGAAAGTGTACGATTTTTATCCACACTGATAACGGTGATCGGGTTAGCCGTATGACGCATGTATTGGGTTATATCCCTAGCTTCTGGCATGAATGGACCAATCATTTTCAAAAGTTCACTGCTGTCCAGTACAGTTGGCTTTTCAGCAGAATACGAAGCCGTTAAATCAATACCCAGTTTCCCCCCTACCAACGCTTCAGGACTGGAATGATCCAACGCATCGGTGATTCCCTCCGAGATAAAAATACATTTCGGCAAGAAGCGATTGAGCGCATACGTTGCTAATGCCTCATAGTTGGTCAGTTTCGGAGCATCTTCCCCAAAGAAAAGGGCATGTTTCACAAAACTCATCTGCCCTGATCCCCAAAAAATATGCATAAACTGTTTGGCATGCCCTTTGTAAAGGGTACGCATTTTTGCCAAAATAAGATTGTGAAATACCCCGTTTTCAGGCATGTGATAATCAATCAAATCCGAAGCATTGGTTTGAAGCAACGGCAAGAAAACCCGTTCCGTAGCCCATCCCATGTATTTGTCCTCTAAGGGCGGTTTACCGACAACTGTTGCCAGATAGAGAGGATTTTTACGGCTGGTGATGGCAC
>JAUXSZ010000008.1 GCA_030679635.1 Sulfuricurvum sp.
TGAGGATAGATTCATCCACTTTACGCGAGAGTATCAGCATGCACCAACCTTATTAAGCAGATAGTTCACCCCATCATCCGTTAACTCGATGATGGAGATGGTTTCACCGTTGTCAATCCAGTAGGTCCCATTCTCCTGCACATCAAAATGTTCGCGCAAAAGCGGTTGTCCTAGCAGGACCGATTCTTGGATGCTATTATAGCAATTTTTGGGGATTCCCAAAGCCGTTTTGATATCGATCGGGCGCTCATGGTCATAGACAAATTGCCCTTCATTGAGCCGCTCGAGGGCACTAAGCGAGCCGGTACATCCGAGTTTATCCGCAATCATCTCACCCAGTGAACGTATATAGCTCCCCTCAGAGACGGTTGCTTCGAACGTTACGAAGGGGTGGCAGTAGTGGATGAGATGGATATCATAGATGGTCGAGGTGACACATTTGAGTTCTACGTCTATGCCTGCGCGGGCAAACTCGTAGGCCCGTTTTCCGTTGAGCCGTTTAGCGCTGTATTTAGGAGGTAAATAGGTGAGTTCACCCTTTAACGATTCGATTGCTTGTGTGAGCACTTCGGCGGGGACTGGTGGAAGTGTGTCGATTTGCTCGATTTGCTCAATGTCCAGAGTAGGGGAATAGGCCCCAAGCCATAAAGTAGCACGATAACGTTTGGGTGATTTGTTTAAAAATCGGAATAATCGACCGTGATTTCCGAATGCGACAATCAAAACCCCTTTGGCAAAAGGGTCGAGAGTGCCGGAATATCCCGCTTTCTTTTCGCCATAGCGGCGTTTGATGCGCCCCAATAACTGATTGGAGCTGATACCGGCGGGTTTGTAGGCGACAAAGAGTTTTGACGACATGATTAGAGCTTTTCTACGAAAGAGGCAAGGATGTCACGTTTGTTACCGCCGAAGTTGATGAGAAGTTTGAATTCGCGTCCCGACTTGCTCACCCCCTCGACTCTTCCTGCGCCAAAAATTTTGTGGCGGATTAAATCCCCTTTTTTAAAAGAGGTGTTTTTTTCCAGAATCAATGACCCTTCACACAATCCGGCTTCATTGATAAAACGGCTTTTTTGCAAGTCTGTGCGCCGCCCTTTATAGAAACGGCTGTTAACGCTGGATACCGTGAGATTGGATTTCGCGCGGGTAAAGGCAACATAGCCCAACCGCCGCTCCTCTTCGAGATCGCTTCCGTCCCCAATAAGTGGCAAGAATCCCTCTTCCATCCCGATCACAAAAAGGTGTTCAAACTCAAGCCCTTTGGATGCATGGATGCTCATAATGTAGATGCTTTCCCCCTCAATTTGATCCTGATCGCTTTGGAGGGTAATGTCGTTTAGAAATTCAGCGAGCTCGGCATCGGGGTTTTGTTTGACATAATCGCGAAACAATCCGTAAAATTCATCGACGTTTGAAACCTTATCACTCTCATCGGGTAAGCCGTGGAGCGTTTCTTTGATTTTAAAACGCTCTTCGAGTTGATCAATGAATTTATACATCGCTTCCTCGGCAATAATGCGCAGTTCATTGATTTCGCTAATAAATTTGCGCAGTTCCTGCGTGCTTTTTTTACGCGCCAACGTTTCCAGTTCACTGTCGGTTAGGGTGCTGATAAATTCAAACATCGATTTTTCAGCTTCCATTGCCGCGAGCTCTATTTTCTCGATGGTAGCCTTTCCAAGCCCCCGTTTTGGCTTATTGATGATTCTTTTGAGGGAGAAGTTATCATGGACGTTCGTAATGACACGCAGATAACTTATCAGATCTTTTATTTCTGCACGATCATAGAAGCGTAATCCTCCAACGAGCCGGTAGGCGACACCGCCTCGATTGAGCCCCTCTTCCAGAGATCGGCTCAGTGCATTGATGCGGTAGAGGACGGCAATATCGCTGGCGCGAACCCCTTTGTCGAGAAGAGTGCGTATTGCTTTGGCAATTTTTTTGGCCTCTTCACTCTCGTCATGCGAGGTCAGGGTTTGAACGTCATCCCCTCCGGTTTTGGTGGCGATGAGCGTTTTCCCTAAACGTGAACGATTGTGTTCGATAAGGGCGTTGGCTACCGTCAAAATGGGTTGAGTGGAACGGTAGTTGTACTCGAGTTTTATGACCGTGGCATCGGCAAAATCTTGATCAAATTCTAAAATATTACGGACATGGGCTCCGCGCCATCCGTAGATGCTTTGATCGTCATCGCCGACGACACAAAGATTGTTGTGTGAGGTGCAGAGTTTTTGAAGCAGTCGTAACTGCAGTTCGTTGGTGTCTTGATATTCGTCGATCATAATGTAGCGGTATTTTTGACTGGTTTGAACGCACAGTTGGGGATTGTCATTGAGCAGTTTAAAAGACAAACAAAGAAGATCATCAAAATCGACAAGATTATTTTTGAGCAAATAGGTTTCGTACTCTTCATATATTTTAGCAATGTTTTTGTAGTTGGTCAGTTCCGCTTGGGCGTAGGCTTCTTGCGGATCGATCATCGAATTTTTGTAGCGGGAAATTTCACTGGCGATAAGGGGTGTAGGAAGTTCGGCATTGATTTTTTTTAGGATCTTTTTTTTGTCATCGGTATCAATAACCACAAAATTATTGCTTCGCCCCAAAAGATGGATATGAAATTTTAAAAACAAAAGTCCAAATTTATGAAAGGTACACAGCAGGGGAGGGAAAGAATTCTGCGTGATGAGCCCCATGGCCCGCTCGCGCATCTCTTTGGCCGCTTTGTTGGTAAAGGTGAGTGTGAGCGTTTGGCTTGAGGGGATGCCAATAGTATCAAGCAAATAGGCAAGTCGGGAGGTAATGGTTTTGGTTTTTCCGCTGCCTGCTCCCGCTAGGATCAGCAAAGGACCCTCTATTTGTTCAACCGCTTGACGCTGTGCATCGTTGAGACTATCGAAAATTTTATTCATAATAATAGTGCGCCTTAGTGCATGAATTATTTTATTATATCCCAATCTTTCGCAAAGCTGTTTAAATGTGACAATCTATTGTAATCATCATAATAATGGGTTATAATACGTATATATACTTTACTTATAGGAATTATTATGTTAAAAGACTTTGCGAAACTCCTGACGTTCTTGACCGTTATCAAAGAAAAAAGTTTTTCTAAAGCCTCTGCCAAATTGGGGATTTCACAGCCTGCGGTGACCCAGCAGATTAAATTTCTAGAGGAATATCTCGATACGCGGATTGTAGAGCGTAAGAAAAACGGGATCAAGTTGACCAAAGAGGGAGAAGATCTCTATCGCATTGCGATAAAGTTGGAAAAAGCGATCCTCTCAAGCGAAAAAGATCTTCTCAAAATCATCAATAAAGAGTTTACGTTTGTCGTAGGTGCTTCCTACGCTATCGGCAACTATGTCCTCCCTAAATATCTCGCGCAATTAAAAGATAAAATAAACAACGAAGTGCATATCCGTGTTGCCCTTTCCGAAGAGATTATTGATCAGCTTTTGGATAAAAAAATCGATATCGCACTGATTGAGTCCCCGGTATTCAAAGACGGAATCATTTATCGGGAATGGGAAGAGGATGAATTGGTTATTTTCTCGAACCAACCGATTCCTAAGCAGCTTCGAAAAGAAGATTTGTATAAGTTTGACTGGATTTGTCGTGATGAAGCTTCTCATACGCGTAAGCTCACGTCCGAGGTTTTTGAAGAGATCGGCGTAGAGTGTTCTAGCTTCAGCGTTATTGGTGTGGTTGCCAGTTCTACGGCGATTAAAGAGACTATTATGCATTCACCTAAAAACGCAGAGCGTCCTATCGTCTCCGTTGTTTCGCAGCATGTTATCAGTGATGAGGTGGAGGATGGGCGCCTTTACGAAGCGCGTATCAAAAACTACAAAATTAAGCGTAAGTTTTACATCGCTTACAGCAAAGAGCGCAAGCATGACGCATTTATTGATAACGTCGTCACTTTCCTGCTCGCCCTTAAGTTTTAATAAGCACAGCCCCTCTTATTTTTTTGAGGGCTCTTTCAAAAATTTCTGGTTTTCAGGATTGGAGAGGAAAGAGCTCATTGAATTCTGAACCCCTTCGTTTTTTTCAATATTGACGCTTATGGATTGTTCTCGTGGTATGGCGAGATTGACAAATGCGGGAGTGTCATCGATAATAATTTGAACAATGCTCAAGAAGGGAACACTCACTAAACTCCCGACATTCTCCTGACCAAATCCCGCTTCAAAATAAAGAATGTTATTTTCAAGACGGGCACTTTCAAAGGTATATCCAGCCAAGAAAAAGAGGGTCATTGCCCGAAATTCACTACTGATAGTGTCGGGCAGCGGGGGATCGAAGGTTAAATGCTCGATTTTGCACAAAATCCCAAAATTCTGGTCACTTTCGAAAAGATAGGTCAATATCTCACGGATATGGGTTTCCATGAGCCGACCAAATGAGGGATTTTTGATAATATCGAAGAGCATGCTTAGGAACCTATGTATTGTATTTTAAGAAATTATACCATTTTCGATCTCCACAAATCCTACCATTGCATTCATTAGGGCAATTTTCTGGGCTTTGGACAGATCGTTAACGCTCAAGTCGGCTGGAAACAGCACCCCTTCGTCAATCAGTCTGGCTCTGGTTGTCCCCGCTAGAAGCGGGATACGTGGGGTTAGCCATTGTCCATTTAGATACAAAGCAATGTTGGCAATGGAGGTATCGGTTAAGAGCCCACGCTGAACGATGAGAATATCATCGCATTGCCCTCTTTGCTCATAGAGAGTATTCAGCTCATCGCGATCGGTATATTTCAATGAATAGTGGAGGGTATCATCAAATATCAAACGCAACGTTGTGATTTTCCCGGGGGCATAGGGATGAAACTCAATGTGGTAGTTGGCGGCATCGTAGAAAAATTTGCATCGATAGATTCCGCTTGGGGGAGGGGTCACAAGCTCGCGTAAATCAAGTACAGTTTTATATCCCAATGATTCCAAGGAAGTCTCAAGCCGCTTCTGATGGTAGGATAGATTCGCAGCGATCCCATCCTCACACCGGATAGTTTCGAAGAGTTGCTTAGGCTTCAAATAAAGCGGTACTTAAATAACGTTCCGCGGTATCGCACAAAATGGTAACAATCGTTTTGCCCTGATTCTCAGGACGTGCCGCAACTTGCATCGCCGCGTATACATTGGCTCCCGCAGAAATTCCCACCAATATCCCTTCGGTTTTAGCGAGTTCTTTGGCCGTTGCGATCGCGTCCTCGTTGCTAACGGCTATGACTTCATTGTAGAGAGAGACATTGAGAACATCGGGGACAAACCCTGCCCCAATCCCTTGAATTTTATGAGGACCTGCCTTGCCTCCGGAGAGGACCGCAGAGTCTTTGGGTTCGACGGCAATGATTTGTATACCGGGAATGGAGATTCGTAATGCTTCGCCGGTCCCCGTAATCGTACCGCCCGTACCGACGGCCGCGACAAAAATATCAACCTTCCCATCCGTATCACGCAAAATTTCAGGAGCTGTGGTTTCACGGTGGATCTGAGGGTTGGCCGGATTGGAAAACTGTTGCAAAACGATGGCATTGGGTGTAGTGGCCGCCAGAGCGTTGGCCTCATCAATAGCCCCTTTCATCCCTTGAGATGCGGGGGTTAGAACGAGACTGGCCCCCAATGCCTGTAAGAGATTGCGCCGTTCTATACTCATCGATTCGGGCATTGTGAGGGTTAATCTTAGACCAAGGGCCGCGCAAATGGACGCGAGGGCAATCCCCGTATTTCCACTGGTGGGTTCGATAATCAATGTTTCCTGATTGATTTTACCCTGTTCCATTGCCGAGGTGATCATGCTGATCCCTATTCGGTCTTTTACCGAACTCGTAGGATTCATGAACTCACATTTACCCAGAATGGTCGCGCCTGAAGAGGATGACTGAGCGTTTAGTTTAACCAATGGAGTATTGCCAATGAGTTCCGTAATGTTAGCAGCGATCTTCATGTAAAATCCGTTTTTTCATATTATAGTGTGTAATTGAAAAAATCCAAAGAAATATGAGGGAGTCATTCAAGTATACGAACTAATTCGTTTTAAATATTAAGTCGGTATAATTCGCTTTAAAATTTTATAATTTAGAGGTACCTGATGGAATGCAAAAAGATTAAAAAAGTTTTGATTGCAAACCGCGGTGAGATTGCATTGCGTATCATTCGAGCGTGTAAAGAGCTTGAAATTAAAAGTGTTGTGGTTTTTTCAGAAGTAGACGTCAATGGCGTCTGGGTACGCAAAGCGGATGAGTGTTATCCGATTATGGGCGATCCGATTGCGGCTTACTTGGACTATGAGCGTATTATCTCATTGGCTAAAAAATCGGACTGCGATGCAATCCATCCAGGATACGGATTTCTCTCCGAGAGTGCGGAATTTGCACAAGCGTGTGCAGACAACGGCATTATTTTTATCGGACCGAAGCCTGAGCATATTGCCCTCTTCGGAGACAAAATGGCCTCCAAAGTAGCGATGCGCGCCGTAGGGGTTCCGATGCTTCCGGGTACGGATGAGCCGATCGACAACATCGATGATGCCGAAAAAATCGCAACAGAGATTGGTTTCCCTGTTATTATCAAAGCAGCATTTGGCGGAGGCGGACGCGGTATGCGTATCGTCGAAAAAGCTGAAGATTTTAAAGAGATGTATGAGTCCGCGACCGCAGAGGCGTTGCGTTTCTTTAGCCGCGGTGAAACGTTTATTGAAAAATATCTCAGAAATCCGCGTCACATCGAGATTCAAATCGTAGCGGACAAATACGGCAATGTCGTTCATTTGGGTGATCGCGACTGCTCTATCCAGCGCCGTCACCAGAAAGTCATCGAAATCGCTCCATCTCCATTGCTCAACCCTGAAACCCGTCGTGAGCTTTATCGCGTTTCTACGAAAGCGATGTTCAAATTAGGGTATGAGAGCGTTGGAACCATTGAATATCTAGTGGATCAGGATGATAATTTTTACTTTATCGAAATGAATACCCGTGTTCAAGTGGAGCATCCCGTAACGGAACTTATTTCGGGTATCGATTTGATTCAGCGAATGATCGAAATCGCCGAGGGAGATAAACTCCAATTTTTGCAAGAAGAGATTCATCTCAAAGGGTACGCTATTGAGTTCCGTATCAATGCGGAAAATCCAAAACTTGGATTCGTCCCCTCTCCGGGACTGATCACGAATTACCTAGCGCCGGGTGGTCCCGGTGTGCGTATGGACAGCAGTGCCTATACCAACTATCAAATCCCGTCGAATTACGATTCGATGATTGGAAAATTAATCGTTTCCTCTTTAACGTGGGAAGGGGCGGTTAGAAAAGCAAAACGGGCGTTGGATGAGTTCTTGATTGAAGGGGTTCCGACAAACATCTCGTTGCATCGTCAAATTGTCCGTGACCAGGACTTTATCGACGGTAAATTGGACACAGGATACTTGGATACCAAATTGAGCACTTTCAACCTCGATGCCATCCATAATATGGATGATGAAAATGAAAAGATGAAGCATATTGAGCAAGTGATTGCCGCGATCAATGCGAAAAACTTAACGGTTCGTCACTAGCACTCACTCTTTGCCTCTGTGATGAGGCAAAGACTTCTTTTAACCTTTCTAGTAAATCATACCACTTCCTCCTCCATTGGCCGCATGAAATACCATAGAGCCATTTTTACGGGCATAAAAGCGGATGAGTAAGTTTTGAAGGATTGGCTCAATGGAGGGCTTAAACCAGCCATTGTTGCTGATAGCGATAAGGTAGCGTGCATCGGGCGTATAGAGCTCCGCGCGGGTCGCTTCATAACAGATCGCATTTCGAAACTTCACCCCTTTGATGATGAAATCTGTGGGCTTCTTAGCCGTTACAAAATCAGACCCTCCCGCAAACACTTCACGATTGACCCATTCGCGTAAAAAAGAAGGGAGAGGTATGTACTCTCCAAAGGGTACGAGAATCATCTTTTTTGCAACGGTAATTTCACCCTGATTGAAAAGGTACGAAACGTTGTAATGACGCCCCTTTTCTTCGTGTAGTGTCCCCGTCAATATAGCAATGGAGCGTGATTTCTGTTGTAATTGTTCTTCCAATGAGGGATAATGATTCATATAAAGTACAAATGCCGATTCGGGCAATACGACGAGATCGTATCCTTGCGAAATAGCAAGATCGATTTGGCGCAAATTTTCATTGACAATTTCACCCAGCATGGACTCTTGCCATTTTAGATCTTGGGAGATATTCGTAGTAATTAATTTTACACGTAAATCAGGTTGAACGGGAGGTACATACGATGGTTGAATGGCTAAAAATAGCGCTAACAAAGGGATGGCTTTTTTGTATTTTACAAACATCGCAGTCGATGCGAGGGAAAGCAAAACGAGGGCAAACTGCCATTTTTCAAACCCTATGTAGCTTTCAATAAATATCAATTCTGGTTGCATCCAGTTAAAATCCATCGGCCATACATACGTCAGCCCAAAGAGGAGCAGCGCCCGTAACCAAGGGTTGGTTGTCAGTCCCAGTGAGCCGTAATAAAGGGCATAAACAATGCCAAATCCCAATGCTACGAGCTTCTCTGCCCAACCCAAACCATAATACTGAAAGCTAAATCCAATCCAATAGCACCATAACAATCCGATCCAAAAACCGGCGATGGGCAAGGTGCGCTTGGGCGCATGCAGAAGCCCGTATAATGCTCCAAGTCCAAGAAGGGTATTGAGTGCTTTTGAGGTAAGATGGAAATATTCCCAATAAATAAAGGCACTAAAGGAGATGGCAATCAGCAGCGGCAGAGTGAGAAGTTCGAAAGTTATTTTTGATTCTATTTTCATGGGGAAATTATAGCGATGTTAATGTCTTTTGAGTATAATGCACAAATATTATATCTAAGGATTTCAATGGAATTTTTGTCCCAATTACTCCCGTTTGTTTTTTTGATTGCGATCATGTACTTTGTGATTATTCGCCCACAGCAGCAACAGGCTAAAAAACATTCGCAGATGCTCACCCTCCTCACTAAAGGGGATAAAGTGGTTACGAATGGCGGTTTGATTGTAGAGATCAAAAAGGTGGAAGAGAACTTCTTCACCGTAAAATTTAATAATGATGTCGAAGGACGATTGGTCAAAGACGCCGTGATGAGAAAGTTCGAGGATGAAGCTTAATTACCGCGTAGTTTTACTCATTTTTGCTACCATTTTCGGATTAGTGTTTTCACTTCCTTCTTTCACACAAAGCCAAAGCGGTGCTAAAATCACCCTTGGTCTTGATCTTCAAGGGGGGTTGCACATGCTCTTGGGGGTTAAAACCGAAGAAGCATTAACCTCTCAACTCAAATCAATCGCATCAGGTATTAACCATTTCACGGAGCATAATGACATACTTGTGGATGGATTGAGTGCCACTAAGACTACGGTAACGTTTGAACTTCTTGATGAAGATGATGCCGTCGTACTGGATGAATACCTGAAAAAAGTGGAAGGTACTGTTGTTCATGCTGCCCAAGGCAAGTACAGTATTGCGATGACACCTGCTGCTGTTGAGAAATTGAAAGTACAATCGGTGGATCAAGCCATTGAAACGATACGAAATCGGCTCGATCAATTCGGCCTTTCTGAACCAACGGTTGCCAAGCAGGGTATTGATAAAATTTTGGTCGAATTACCGGGAATTAAAACGCCTCAAGAGGAGCAGCGTGCTCGCGAACTGATTTCCCGTGCTGCGAAGCTGGAGATGATGGCGATCGATGAAGATCGTGCGATGCGATCCAATGAAGTCAATGAAATGGAAGCGGCAAGCTTTGGGGATAAACTCCTTGAAGATGCGCTAGAGCCGCAAACAAAACATCTTGTCCGCGAAATTGCGATTCTTGATGGGACAATGCTGACAAATGCGCAAGTCGGATACGATCAAAACAATAAGCCCGTGATCAACTTTACCCTCAATTCTGAAGGGGCTCAGATTTTCGGGGACTTTACCGGCAAAAATGTGGGCAAGCGTCTTGCGATCGTTTTGGACGGAAAAGTCTATTCCGCACCGGTGATCAATGAGCGTATCGGCGGCGGTTCAGGGCAGATTAGCGGAAACTATACGACGGCAGAAGCGAACGATCTCGCGATCGCACTCCGTTCAGGGGCGCTTTTGGCCCCTATTTACATGATGGAAAAACGTTCCGTTGGACCAAGCTTGGGCGCTGACAGTATCAAGGCAAGTTTGCTCGCATTTGGTACAGGTGCGTTATTGGTTGTCTTTTTTATGATTGTTTACTATGGTTATGCCGGTGTTATTGCTACGACGGCGATGGTGATCAACATTGTTTTGATCATCGCATTTATGGCGATGTTCGGAGCTACGCTCACCCTTCCTGGTATGGCGGGCATCGTTCTGACCGTCGGTATGGCGGTGGATGGAAACGTGATTATAAACGAGCGGATTCGGGAACTTCTGCGAGAGGGGTCATCGGTTCGGCATGCGATTGAGGGGGGATACAATAAAGCATTTAGT
>JAUXSZ010000014.1 GCA_030679635.1 Sulfuricurvum sp.
AAATAGTCGGTTCACCCGGTAAAGCTATCATCTGGATCGGTAATCCATCGTATCGGCCAAATGCGCCGACATCGGATGATGTTTACGCCGAAAAAAATATATCAGGGATGGGACAGTGGGTCATAGTTGGTCTCAAAGCAGCTGATTTCCAAGACATCAACGAAAGCAAATGCATGTTTATACCTCCGACGGGGACTGAAGAGGTTTTTTGGTTATATCCAAAACAGACAAAAAACAGAATATACAAGATTTCTGCCTATGCTAAACTCTTTACTACAGAAGAATGTAGCGATTCCTTTAATCAAAAATTTTCTGACATCGTGGAAGTCGAAGTTGAAATAGACTATGAAGAAATACTCATCATAATGCTAAAAGAGCTTTGGGATATATTTTGGGAAAAAGCATTATGGTTTTGGGGAGCATTACTGGCTATCATTTTTACCATCATTCTACGGAAATTCAAACAGCGCTTCGGGCATAAAGTGAACTAAGGAGGAAAGCATGGCTCACGAAAAACAGCGTCTTATTTTACTCTATGACGGCACTTGGAATGATCCGCAAGATCGAACCAATGTCTATCGACTTTCACGTAATATTGAAGATTACGATGGTGATGTGTGTCAACGCTTCTTTTATGACCCGGGTGTCGGAACGTCTGAATTTTCGCAGCTGCGCGGCGGCTTGTTTGGTACTGGGCTGAGCAAAAATTTATTAGAAGGCTACGATTGGCTCGCCAGGTGTTACACCAAAGGGGATGAAATCTGGATATTCGGCTTCAGCCGGGGTGCTTTCACGGCGCGCAGCCTCGTAGGGATGATCCGAAAGTGCGGTTTGTTACACATCGCGACACCGGATTTGCTTGCCGAAGCCGAAAAACTTTACCGTGACAAGCACTCCTCGCCGGATAGTGAAAACTGCCTCCTTTTTCGTACCCAATACAGCCGTATAGTAAATATCCATCTGATAGGTGTCTGGGACACGGTAGGCGCGTTGGGGGTACCGGGGACGATGATCTCCGAGCGAGACCTTTATTCTTGGCATGATACCCAGTTGTCCAAAATCGTCGAACGGGCTTATCAAGCTGTTGCGTTGGATGAACACCGTGCCGCTTACGACGCTGTGTTATGGACAGCCGAAAACGGAGAGAAAAAGGCCGAACAAATTGATGTGGAGCAGCGTTGGTTCATCGGCGCACATGCCAACGTCGGGGGGGGATATGGTGATGATCCACTTGCCGATCTCTCTTTGGAATGGATGCAGAAGAAGGCTAGTGCCGCTGGATTAAAACTCACCCCTTACAAGGCACCATCCAATGCCTACAAGTCTGAACCTCGAGATTCTTTTAAGGAGTTCCTCAAGGGTGGTTATAGCATATTCCGAAAATTGTTCCATTCAGGCGATAGCAGACATCATCGTTACTTCAATAAAAATCAGATGGATGATCTTGCTATTAATGCGACAATAGATCCATCGGTTTGGGCGCGCTGGAAGAGTGTTTCAACATACAGACCACAGACGTTGGTTGCAGCTGGCTTGACTCCACCCGAAAAAATTAACCAATAAAGCAAATGTTAAAAATAAAAATGGAGAGAAGCTACTTTCTCATAAGGAAGGGTCAGTCACCGCCTATTCTAGCAAAAAAATGAAGATTTAATACCCGAACAAAAATCATAGATAGGTGAGTGATTAAGCAAAAATCACTACAATACGCTCACAAAACGAATCGCACGACAATAAGGATTTCCTATCAAACCCTCACGCACCGATAGAAAAACAACACCTAAAAGAAATTACGCAAAGCCGTCTCAAAACTTTGCGCGTAAAGCACCTCCGAAAAAAGAAAATTTGGAAACCATTCAAATCAATGAAATCAAAACAATGTTTATGAATTGGTTTAAATCCGGCAGAGCGGTTGAGGGTCATATAATGACCAAGGCCGATGTCATCAAAAATATTTTGAAAAAATTAGATTCAAAACAAGACAAGCTCTTTGTTAAAGCGATGGATGAACTTACAAATGACGCTATCATCGAAGTACAACCAGACGGAGTGACGTTAGTATTGACTCAAAAAGGTGCCGATCTACTTTAAACGCACCTCTGGTGAAGGGGACCCTCCATTTTTCTATCCAAAGTATAAATAGAGTAAAATTTCATCTAAAAATATAAAAGGATAATCATGGCTTACGCAACCGCAAGACATATATTAGTAAATAGCGAAGAAGAGTGCAACACATTAAAAACAGAAATCGAAAACGGAGCCTCTTTCGAGAGCGTTGCTAAGGGCAACTCCAAATGTCCATCAGGCAGTAAGGGCGGAGATTTAGGAAAATTTGGTCCGGGACAAATGGTTCCTGAGTTTGATAAAGCGGTATTTGGCGGAGATGTCGGTGTTTTATACGGTCCTATCAAAACACAATTCGGCTACCATCTTTTAGAAGTTACAAGCAGAGGCTAATTTTTCCTGTTCCCAACCTTCTTGTTGGGAATGAGTGCTGCATTATTGCATCAACTGCCTATCCCACAAGAACCGCTTCCATTCGGAAATTCATCATCTTACCCATTTTTTTCACAATAAATTCACAGATTATTGAGTACACTATCACCATATGCAATAATTCAAAACCATAAAAGGATATGCAAATGAAAACAAATATCATATCGGTTTGTCTCACTCTTGCCGCAACAGCATTGATCGCTCAACCGATAACTTATGGAACAGAGGCCAATCTTATCACGAGCGATATTGAATATGTTCCGGTTACCCGTTCCGAACCGATTTATTCAACCATCACAAAAAATATTCCGCATGAAGTATGTCAGGATCAGCAAGTAGCGATTCAGCAACAAAGCGGCAACAGTCTTATTGGCGGAATAGTGGGTGGGATCATTGGCGGTGTATTGGGGCATCAAGTTGGGGGAGGAAGCGGAAAAGTTGCCGCAACGATCGGCGGTGCAGCCGTAGGAACAATGGTCGGACAAGGGGCCAATCGTGATTCTCGAACCAGCTACCAGACGGTGCGTCGGTGCGTTATTCAATATGAAACCCAGTCTGAAAACGTCCTTACCGGTTACATCAACTATGCCAAATATCATGACCAAGATATTGCAAAAATGAGCGATGAGCCGCTTAAGGAAATAAAAGTGACCAACTTTTTTAGTTTTTAAAGAGTTCACGTACACCATTTCAAGGAGTCACAAATGAAAAAAACAATCACCTTAAGCGTAGCAGCTTTGATGGCAGCCGGATCCCTTCATGCCCATGGAGGAAACCGTGGACATTACCGCGACTGGGGCTATGGCGGCTGGATTTTCCCATTTGTTATTGGCGGGATATTGGGTTCTGCCGCCTCAAAGCAGACCGTTGTTTATGATACAGCGCCAACCATTATTTACACAAGACCGCAACCGATGATTGTTCAAGATGCCGGACCGAATACGATTGTGGAACACTCTGGCGATGTTTGGACACAAACACCTCTGTATGAAGAACGCTGGGTCTATTTTGAGGATTGCAAATGTGAACGAAAAGTTCTTATCAATACCCAGCACTAAAACCTTATAGTCGAATAATTATAATTAACTGTTTCGTTTGATTCAAAAGGAAGAGAATGAATGTGACCAACCGCGACATTGCAGCCGCTTTCAACGAGATTGCCGAACTGCTCGACATAGAGGGGGCCAATCCATTCCGTATACGGGCTTACCGCAATGCGGCACGAACCCTTCTTTCCTATCCCAAAGAGATGCAGAGCCTCGTAGACGAAGGCTTTGACCTCACTTCCCTCAAAACCATCGGCAAAGACCTCGCCCAAAAAATCACCGAAATGGTACGCAGCGGGGAGATGAAATTACTAAATGATCTCAAGCACCGTATCGATCCAGAGCTAGAAGAGCTCCTAAAAATTCCGGGAATCGGCCCCAAGAGAGTCCATCTATTGTATGAGTTGCTGCGTGTAAAATCGATACAGGCGCTTAAAAAAGCTCTCGAAAACGGCAGCTTGGAACGTATCGCCGGATTCGGTGCGAAACTTCTCCAGACACTGCGTACCGCTCTAGGGAAAAAGACAGCAGAGAGAAAACGGTACCGCCTCTACGATATTCTCCCGATTGCGCAGCAGATTACCGATCAGCTGTCACAGGCGAAAGGGGTTATCCGCATCGAGATAGCCGGCAGTATCCGCCGCCGGAGAGATACCGCCAAAGACATCGATCTGGTCGCGGCGTGTGAGGATGAGAGCGACATCATGGGACGCTTTACGAGCCTTCCGGACCTCCATTCCGTTGTCATGCACGGCCCTACTCGCTCCTCGATTATCCTGAAAAACGGAATGCACGTCGATCTGCGGGTCGTATCGGAAAATGAATTCGGCACAGCGCTTCACCATTTGACAGGATCCAAAGCTCACAACATCGAACTGCGGAAAATAGCCTCAAAACGGGGGATTAAAATCAACGAATACGGGGTATTCATAGGGGAACAGAAGATCGCATCGAACAGTGAAACGGCGCTTTATAAAGCGCTCTCAATGCCCTATATTGCTCCTGAACTTCGTGAGAATCAGGGGGAGATCGAAGCCGCATTCAATAATACTCTGCCGTACCTCATTCAATCCTCCCAAATCCGCGGTGACCTGCATGTTCATACCGCCTATAGCGACGGAATGAATACCCTAGAAGAAATGGCGACAGCCGCCCAGGCCAAAGGGTATGAGTATTTGGCAATCACCGACCATACCCGCCATCTACACATCGCCCACGGCCTTGATGAAAACAGAGTCCTCGAACAGCTTGAACAGATCGATCGGCTCAACGGATCGCTGGAGGGGATCAGACTCTTAAAATCGGCCGAAGTCGATATCCTCTCCGACGGTACACTCGATCTAAGCGATACGGTGCTCAAACAGCTCGATTTTGCCGTCTGCGCCGTCCATTACCGTTTTAACATCTCCAAAAAAGAACAGACTTATCGTATCCTAAAAGCAATGGAAAATCCCTATTTTACTATCCTAGCCCATCCGACAGGGCGCCTTTTGGGTCTTCGCGAACCCTACGAGTTGGATATGGAAGCCATCATCAAAGAATGTGCCCATCGCGGTATTATCCTCGAACTCAATAGCCAGCCCGACCGTCTGGATCTCAATGACACTCACTGCCGGATGGCCAAAGAGGCCGGTGTCAAAATTGCCGTCTCCACCGATGCCCACTCAACCCACGATCTTGAGCTAATGGAGATGGGGATCGGACAGGCACGCCGCGGCTGGCTCGAAAAAAAGGATGTGATCAATACCCGAAGTCTCCCCGCACTGATGAAAATTCTAAGACAACGGCGATAATTTTAATTTATTTTTTAACATAAAAAAATATGATAAAATCATACAAAAAGGAAAGAAAATGAAAAAGGTTCTGTTACTTATCTTTGGAATAGCCTCTGTTCTTATGGCCAATGAAGCGGTAGTCACTGAATTCAATGCCCTAGACATCATCAAAGAGCACAAAATTAATGTACTCAAAGTCAAAGATGAGGGAGATATATACGTACTAAAGGGCGAGACGACACAGGTTCCACCGGGTCAGCCGAAGAAAAGATTCGATTTTTATGTGACTAAAGATAAAAAAATCCTAATCATGGGTAACGCAATCTATACCGACACGAAAGAAAAAGTTGCCTTTCCGATGGACAAAAATGTTATTGAAGGTAAAGAAGCGTTCAGTTACGGGACAGGCGGTGAGGTATTGTATGTCTTTATCGATCCAGAGTGTCCCTATTGCAAACAATTCGAAAAGAAAATGGCAACGCTGAAAAACGAATATACCTTCAAAATTTATTTATTCCCATTGCCGTTCCATCCTAATGCAATACCGATGAGTAAATGGATACTCAAAGGCAAAGAGAGCACTAAAATGGGGGACCGGCTCATAGCAATAGCGAACGGCTCAACAGCGTATAAAGATTTGGTGTTAACGGCGGATGAAGAGAAGCAATTAATGGAAATAATAAACAAACAAATAGGTATAGGCGAAGAAGCAGAAGTAAAAGGAACACCCACAGTTCTAGACAGCGAATTCAATAAAGTAAACTGGCCAAGCCTTTAAACCCTTGCCAGTTTGTTAATATTTTTTATTATTTTATATGTTATAATAATTTCAACTTTATTCAAAAGGAAATTACCATGAAACGTTCACTACTTATTGCCACCGCTTTAATCCTATGCACAGGATGTTCTGCCACATGGAAAGGGATCAAAGAAGACACGTCAAATGCAACAAACTGGTCAAAAGACAAAGTCAATCAAGGGGC
>JAUXSZ010000015.1 GCA_030679635.1 Sulfuricurvum sp.
CTGCATCTTCTGTTAAATAAGAATATAAACTTTTGGATAATGCAGTAAGCACTCTCTAAACTCTCATTGGATATAATCGCGATATTAATAAACCTTGAAAAGAGCACAAGAGTATGGTACAAGTTACAAAGTTAGCAATGCGTTTTGGAAGTCGAGTTTTGTTTGAGGGGATCAATCTCAAGCTGGATAGAAACAAGCGTTACGGTCTAATCGGAGCCAATGGGGCCGGAAAAACCACCTTTTTGAAAATTCTGAGCGGCGAAATCAAAGATTACGAGGGAGACATCTCCATCGAGCCTGGCCTTAAGGTCGGTACTTTGGGGCAAAATCAGTTTGCCTTTGAAGATTTTACGATTGCCGATGCGGTTTTGTGGGGGAATAAGCGCCTTTATGATGCGATCAAAGAGAAAGAGCATCTGTATGCCACGGGCGATTTTGAAGACGAGAAGGTCAATGACCGTCTTGCCGAATTGGAGATGATCAGCGTCGAGGAAGACCCTACGTATGAATACGATGTCCAAATCGCGAAAATTTTGGAAAATGTCGGAATTTCATCAGAGCATCATCAAGAATTGATGTCAAGCCTTCCATCATCTGAAAAATTCAAAGTTTTGTTGGCACAAGTGCTTTATCCAAAGCCGGACGTATTATTCCTTGATGAGCCTACCAATAACTTGGACATCGAAACGATCGGATGGTTGGAGCGTGAGCTTCAGCGTCATGCAGGGACATTGGTGATTGTTTCTCATGACCGTCACTTCATCAATGCCGTTGTTACGAACATTTTGGATGTGGACTTTCAAAAGATTCGTGAATTTACAGGAACGTATGATGATTGGTATATGGCCTCTACCATCATGGCAAACCAAATGCAACTTGATCGTGATAAACAAGTAAAAGAAAAAGAGCAACTCGAAGCATTTGTCCGCCGCTTCTCTGCGAATGCGTCCAAAGCAAAACAGGCAACTTCACGCCAAAAGAAGTTGGACAAGATGAGTATCGAAGACATCAAACCATCGAGCCGTCGTGATCCAAGTATCGTTTTCAAAGCGAAGCGCCCAATGGGTGACGAAGCGCTAACGATTGCCAATATTTCTCATAGCTATGGGGATTTGAAAGTTCTGCATAATATTAATATTCTGATCGCTCCGGGTGAAAAAATCGCGATTATCGGTGCCAACGGTGCAGGAAAGTCAACGTTATGTAAAATCATAGTTGAAGAGATTAAGCCGACAGAGGGGACTGTTAAGTGGGGTGCCACAATAGAGCCGAGCTATTTCCCGCAAGACACTGCCGATAAAATCAAAGGGACAGGGACGTTGTACGATTGGTTGCGTGCGTATGATCCAAAGCGTGAAATTTCTGAAATTCGTAACTGTTTAGGGCGTATGCTGTTTAACGGTGAGCAGCAAGAAAAAAGTGTTGAGAAAATTTCAGGGGGAGAAAAACATCGTATGATGCTCTCCAAGATGATGTTGGAAGGTGGAAACTTCCTCGTTCTTGATGAGCCTACCAATCACCTTGACCTCGAAGCGATTATCGCTTTGGGCGAAGCATTGTTAGAATTTGAAGGTAATGTTATATGCGTGAGTCATGACCGTGAATTGCTCGATGCATTTGCCGGGCGCGTTATTGAACTTCATCTTGACGGAACGTATATCGACTTCAAAGGGTCGTACGAAGAGTTTGCTGAGGCAAAGGCCAATGGAAGCTTATAAAAATTTTGTCGGATTTGGAGTCGCGGGAAATTTTGCCCTCCATCTCGAGCAAGCGGGAGAGAGTGAAGATTTCAAAGAGGTTGTCACCGATGATCCCAATGGACCCAAAGGGGTGTTCCCTTTTTATATCCCCGGACGTGAGGGATATCTAGGGGTTTACCCACTCAGCTCCACTCAGCTTATCCTTCCTGAAGAAAAATGCAATGTTCAAATCGAGCCTGAAGTAGCGCTCATTTGTGATTTGAGCTACGATCCACTGGGCAACGTGACCCACATAATTCCACGATTTTTCGGTGCCTATAATGACTGCTCCCTTCGTAAAGAGGGTGTTCCAAAAATCAGCCTCAAAAAAAATTGGGGTCCATCGTCCAAAGGGCTCTCTTCAACGCTTTTACCGATTGATCGTTTTGAGAGTGGCGGGGTTATGGATGGCTACCGCATAGCCTCCTTTTTGAAGCGTGATGGGATGACCATGCGCTATGGCGAGGATGTTGAACTTACGGGATACAGCTATTTTTACGAAAAACTCACGAACTGGATGGTTCATCAAATCAATGCACAAAGTGATGTCGGACCCTTAGAGCCAATCTGCAGTTATCTAAAAAATGCCGGATTGCCAAGCCAAGCGATCATCAGCATCGGCGCTACCCGATATACCCATTTCGGTGAAACAACGTTTCTGCAAGAGGGCGATGAAATTGTCGTGGTGGTGTATGACAATACTCTTTATTGCAGAAATCCAATCCTCATGATGGTAAACCGCGGAGAGTTAGATGTTCCCGGGGTGAGTGCCCTGATCCAAAAGGTTGTTCGTGCTTAAAGCGGGAATTTATGGTCACTACAAGGGAAATGAGTACGAGGTGATTGATATCGCAAGACACTCTGAGAGCGAAAAGAAGATGGTCGTGTACCGTGCGCTGTACGGTGAAGGCGGATTGTGGGTGCGCCCCTTGGAAATGTTTGATGAAGTTATGGACGATGGACGAAAACGTTTTACCTATTTGAGAGAAAAAGATGTCTAAGGGGACAAAACTTTCTCTGGATATGGGAAGTGGGTGGAACGATGGGTGGAGCCTTGAAGAGGATACGAAGCCACGAACTCTTCTTATTGAGGAACCCTCAAAACACGCTTTGGTTTTGCAAAAAGAGAAGCGTAAGGGTAAAATCGTGAGTCTCGTGGGGCCGTTTTGTCTGAGCGATGATGATGCTCAAAAAGTTTTAACAACGCTCAAAAAAAGACTCGCATGCGGCGGTGCCTACAAAGAAGGCTGGATGGAGTTCCAAGGGGACATTGGACCTAAAATACGAGATGCACTTGAAGCGGTGAGTTTTCGATTCAAAAAGCCGAAATAATGTTTACAAAGTCGTTGTAAATACCACTTGATTACGACCTCTCTCTTTTGCCGCATAGAGATTTACATCGGCCGTGTGAAGCAGCGCCTCATTCCCCATACTTATGGTCGGAGTGATGCAAATACCTCCTAGAGAAATGGTGACAATGCCGCTATTTTTATTCCCTTTATGTTCCATGTTGAGGGATTCAACATTGAAGCGCAGCCGCTCTGCCATTTGACGCGCATTTTCAAAATCGGTATCGGTTAAGATAATACCAAATTCTTCCCCCCCTAAACGAAACGCAAAATCTCCAGGTCGCAAGAGTGATGTTCTTAAGACGTTGGCAACATTTTTCAGTGCAATATCCCCTTGAAGATGTCCATAGGTATCATTGTACGGTTTGAAATAATCGATATCAACCATGATAAAAGTAATCGGCTTTTCAGATCGGGCAGCGCGTTTGAATTCACGCTCATAGACCAGATTAAAATAGCGTCGATTGAAAATACCGGTGAGGGTATCCGTATAGGATGCCTGTTCAAGCTTGATATTAAGATGCTTCAGAGCCTGTGAAGAATTAAGCAGCTGCTGCTGTTGTTGTTCAATTTTCATAAAGATGCGCCACGCAAATGCCATAACGCATAGCAGAATGACACTCAGCATCATGGCAAGCTGCATCAGGGAATTTTGATGATGGGCAAGAGTGATGGAATGCTCATATTTTGCGACAGCGATCTCATAAGAGATAAGTTGCGATATTGTATTGTGGATCGTGGTAATATTATCCGATAAGGTGATTAGAGAAACAGCAGAGGCTTGCGTGTGGGCAGTTGCGAGGGAGCGAATCTCCTCAAAATAGCGCTTCATGATATCGATTTGTCCATCGGTGTAGCTTATATAGGGTATCTCTTCGGGACTTTTGTGATGAGAAAGATAGCTGGCCCACATTTGATCGATGTTTTCTAATCCAAGGGTCAGATCACGGGCAAGCTCTTCATCGCTCAGCACTTTTTCTCTCCATCGATAGATACTGGATTCGAGCTCATGATGATAGGCGGTATTGATAGAGGTGAGCTCTGTGAGGGGGATGAGAGAACCAAAATAGAAGGTATCCACATTTTTTTTCATGGTTTGAAGATTAAAATAGCCTACAAATCCGACAACAAGAAGCCCTATAGCAACACTGATGAGTAAATAAAGGAGTTTTCTCTTCAGCTTCAAAGATTCCATAAAATAGGGTGCGCCTTTTGGGACATAGATTACTTATCTAAGCAATTCCTATACCAAAAAGGAATAGAATAAACTAATTTAAATCAGGGGAATATCATGTCAAAACGGATCATTAAAGGCGAACGCATTAAGGCAATTATTCATGATATTGCAGAAGATTTTCGTTTTTCTCATGAGACGGGTGATTACGCCTTATTGTTTTACAAAGCGGATACCGAAGGACTTGTTCGTGGGACTGAAATCGATGAGATGGTTGAATATCTAACGACAGGTCTCAAAGAGCTTCAAGATAACATCCAATGGCGCCGTGAGTTTTTGAGCGACAATCCGCAGATTGACGAAGTACGGATGCTCGAAAACCTCGGAGTGATCGAAAAAGAGTACATCGAGCTGCTGGAGTTTTTACGTTAACGTTTGGATTTATAGGGCTCTAGCAGGATCTTTTTCGCGATTGCGGATTGAATCCCCCCTTTTAAATCGATGACGTTATACCCCATTTTTTGGCCAAGATGGGTGCCGAGGATGCGAGAACGGCTTCCGCTGTTACAGATGAGTGCGAAACGCTCCCCTTTGGTGAGATTTTTATTGAGCTCGCCCAAAAATGCCTCCATATTGTAGTTGCCACTCTCGTCAAAAAACATAATAGGAATCGATCCCTTGATGAGACCGGTAGTCTGCCATTCTGAGGGTGTGCGAATATCAATGATTTTTATTTTGGAATCAACCAGTTTTTGATCAATAATTTGAGCCGTATAATCGGCCATGAGTCCGCTCGCAAGCAGCATAAGTGAAAATAACCATTTCATGAAAAAACCTTTTGTGAAAATTATAGATATAATTATAACTCTTAATCATTAACCGAGGTTTTATGAACGCTTCTAAACTCGAAAATTCAAAACGGCTCCGCTATATTCGCCTTCTTGGACGATTTATCAATGGGATACTCTCCTTTTTAGCCAAAAGCGAAGACCCAACCAAAGAGCAGTACGATCAAAAAGTAGATATGAACTTCCGTTTTTTGGAAAAAAATGAAGCGGTTAAGCTATACAAAGACGAGTACATGGAACTCGAAGCATTAGGGCAGAAGATTCTCGATTATCGGGCCGGTGATGAGGAGATTGCGAAAATCAAAGAAGAACTTTTTTACGCTCAAAATCAGCTGGAAAAAAGGGTGAACGCAAGACGCTACAAAAAATCAAAACATGACAATCATGCAAGCGACGGGTGGGATTAAAGTATCCCTAGCCCCTCAAGCAGCATTTTAACCCCAAGTGCGATGAGAATCACCCCTCCCAATACTTCGGCTTTGGTTTCGAGCAAGGAGCCCAGGCGTTTTCCTATGTATACCGCTATAAGACACAGCACAAAAGTGACGAGGGCAATAATCGCGGATGCGGCAAAAATATCGGTTTGCATAAACGCAAAAGTGACGCCAACGGCCATAGCATCAATGCTCGTAGCAATCGCCAAAGTGATAAGGGTTTTATTCGACACGTCCGTAATTTCTTCGTCAAACGCATTTTTATACGCTTCATAGAGCATTTTCGCCCCAAGAGCACCGAGAAGCACAAACGCAATCCAATGATCATATGCCTGTACGTATTGGGAAAAACTAATGCCCAGTGCATAGCCCGCAAGGGGCATAATTCCTTGAAAAAAACCGAATACTGCTGCTATAAAAAGGATTCTCGGAAAGAGAATTTCTTTGTGTTTTGACCCGATAGCGATCGAGACGGCGACCGAATCCATTGCAAGGGCGAGAGCCAGAAGGAGAAGTGTTTCCATGAAAGTCCTTAAAAAAAGTGTCGAAGAGTATCAGGGGATGCGGTTTAGGTGCTCTTTTACCTCACTGAGGCGAACGAAACCAAATCCATGCTCTTTGAGGTGTTCGACACCCTGCATCACCCCCTGAGCCGTGCCGCCCTCGGGATGGTTCATGTGGGCGATGATGATGTCACCTCCCTTGGCATTGCCGATACGGCGAGCTACTTCGGGAGCGCTAAGGGTTGCCCCTGCATCGCCTAAGATACTGAAGCCCCCGATCTCGACCCCGTTTTGATGGGCTATCTGAACGGCTTGTTCGTCATAAAAAGCGGTACCTGAGCGGAAAAAACGGGGGCGATTACCGGTGATCTTTTCGATTTTATCGGCATTGCCGTTTATTTCATGCGCCACTTCTTCGCTTGAAGCGGTACCTGCTATCCCGTAGGCACTTTTGCCGTTGACGGAGAGAGGTTTGTGTGCCGTGCCGTGGTTGGCGATTTCAAAGAGAGGATTAGCGGCCAGTATCTTAAATGTTTCCAGATTGCTCTCAATCCAACGGGAGTTGATAAAGAGGGTAGCAGGGATACGGTTTGTCTCTAAAAATCGGATCAGTTCGGCATCAAACTGGCTGCTTCTGGCACTTCCGCCACACGCATCAAACGTTAGGGCAACCTCTTTTTTAGTGGAGTGAAATTGGGTGACGACTCCTGTCACATTTTCGCCCCATTGTTCAGGAGGCGTCTGGGCACAGATGACGATCGGTAACAGTATCCAGCCTAAGTTCTTGAGACCCATAATCCTAAACTTTTTTACTGAGCGCTTCAATATGGCCGCTGTTGCCTAAGACGACCAAAATATCACCCGTTTCAAGAATATCGTCTTTTTCAAAGGAGGTGTGCCATTCACCCTGATGCTTATAGGCGATCGGTTTGACTTCGTATTCATTTTCAAAAATGGGTGAGAGGATCGAGATGCCGACCCAGAAGCTTGGAACGGTCATTTTTGCGATTTTCATCGTAATAGAGAGATCAATCGTTTCATAATGCATGTTTTTGACGATCTTTTTGACCAGTTTTTTGGCCGATTCCATCTCGGGATAGATGACCTTTGCGGCACCGAGTTTGGAGAGGATTTGACCGTGGACTTGGGTGATTGCTTTGGCAACGACGGTTTCAATCCCTAACTCTTTGAGCGCCATAACGGTGAGGATACTCGACTCGATATTTTCTCCAATACTGACGATGGCGACTTCGGCATCGGCAATACCGGCTTCGCGAAGTGCCCGAAGATCGGTAGAGTCAAGCATAATAGCATCCTGGACATATTCGCTGATATCCCGGATTTTATCCTCATCATGATCGATAGCGATAACATTTTCCCCTTGCTGTGCAAGTCCCTTGGCCACATTAAATCCAAATTTTCCTAATCCGATAACTACATATGTCATAGTACAACCTTTCCTTCTGCATATTTAATACGGCTTTGCACCGCTTTTCCCACGATGACAATCGTAAAGGCAAATACTCCGACACGTCCCATGAGCATTAACAAGATGATATTGAATTTGCCCAAATCGCTAAAGAGGGCACTGTAGCTCAAAACGCCTCCGTTGCCTGTCGAGAGACCTACCGTACCGAATGCCGAACACGTTTCAAACAAGATGCGTAAAAACGGGAGTTTTTCACTTTCGCTAAAGATGACCGTTGAGATGATGACGTAGAACGATGCGACGAAGATAATGGCGTACGCTTTGTTGATTTGATACGCCGAGAGGCTGCGGCGAAAGATATGGGGATTGCTCTCTCCACGCAGCGTGTACCACACACCGATCACAGCGAGTGCGAGTGCGGTGGTTTTGATACCGCCGGCAGTACCTCCAGGGCTTCCCCCGATGATCATAAAGATGGTTGAGAAAAAGAGGTTGGAATCGGTGAGCGTTGAGAAATCAATGCTGTTGAATCCGGCCGTCCGGTAGTTTACCGATGCAAACCATGCAACCATGATTTTTTCCCACGTATCCATTCCTCCGAGTGATTTTGGATTGCTCCATTCCATTGACAGGATAATGAACATTCCGGCGAGTATCAACAATCCTGACGTCCATAAAACAAGTTTCGTATGGGTCGAGAGGCGTAAAACCGATTTTTGTCGGTAGTGGTAGAGTTCTAGCAGGACCAAATATCCCAATCCCCCGAGAAAAATCAGCAGGGGAATCGTCAAATTGATGGTAATATCACCACGAAATCCCATCATATTATCGCTGAAGAGTGAAAATCCGGCATTGTTAAAGGCAGAAATGGCGTGAAAAAAGCCAAACCATAACGCATTTCCAAAAGGCATGTCGGCTAAAAAACGGAGTGAGAGAATAATGCCGCCGGTGACTTCGATAATGACAATGCTGGCAAAAACGATTTTCAAAAAGCGAAATATACCGCTCATCCCGGGGTGGTTTAACGACTCTTTGAGGATAAGGCGGTCACGATACCCCAGCTTTTTACGGCGCATAAGGGCGAAAAAAGTCACCGCCGTCATGTATCCTAGACCGCCGATTTGGATCAACGAGAGAATAATGATATGGCCAAACGAGGTAAAGTCTACGGGGGTGTCTTTGACAATCAGCCCGGTGACACATACCGCGGAGGTGGAGGTGAAAATAGCATCGATGAGAGAGAGCTCGCCATTATGAGCAAACGGAAGCATTAGTAAAAAAGCACCGAATACGATGAGAATGACAAAGCTCATAAAAATAATTTTAACGTCTTGTGTATGCGTGGGAAATCCTTCTAGTCAACTATCATCTGAGTAATAACGGATATTATAGGTGATAAATGTTTAAAGAAGGAATAAAGGGTGATGAAATAGGTCTCTTTTCCGTCATGCAATCAAAGATCCGTTTTATAGCCGATACCGTTGTGATTAGAAATAATATGGGAATAGGTTTTTTTCCGAATTCCGCGGACTAAGGTACGCAGGGCATCAATACTCATTGAATTGTCTTGCCAAATGATGCGTTCTATCTCTTCATAAGGGATAATTTGTCTTTTGTTTTTTAAGAGAAGTTCGATGAGAAGATACTCTTTTTTGGAGAGTTGAATTAATTCACCACTGTGGTTATTGATCGATTTGTTAATCGGATCGTAACTAAATCCGTCATGCAGTGCAGTAAAAGTGGTGCAGTGGCCATTGGGGAGTTTTTTACTTGCTACATGGAGTGATTCAAGAAGCTCGCTGTCCAAAAACGGCTTGACCAAATAACGGGTGATCTCGAGATTGATGGCCTCGAGCAAAATACTTTTATCGGTACTGGAAGTAGCAACAATCGTTGGAGTCTGAATCTCTTTATCGCGAAGACATCGAATGAACTCTAAGCCGTCATGATTGGGAAGTTCTAAGTCAACAAGAATAATATCTACTTTGTGGGTCCGAAACAGATCGCATCCCGTAGCCATATTGTCTGTTTTTAAAACATTTAATCCATTGTTATGCATTAAATCTGAATATTTTTCTCGAAGCTCAACATCGTTTTCAATACACAATACGGTTAGCTTACTGGAGGTGAACATTGTACTTATCCTTCTTTAGAGCAATAATTATTCGATAATCACATGATAATATTTATGGGTGATTTGATATACACTTGACATGATGAATAATAGCAAATTTAAATTTGCAAGGATTCTAACGATACAGAATGAGGATTTAATAATATATAAATGAGAATTTAATGATATTAACCCATAGTGTAGTCAAAAATTGGTTAAAGTACGCGTTTAGCGCTGTTAAGAAAGGAACATGTAGAGCGGTATTAACAAATTTCGAGAAAAGTATTGATGGGTTTTTTATGATCTAATAAAATGTCAAGTTATAAACGGTAATACTATCTGTATATAAAGTATAGAAATTTATAATTTTAATACTATAGGATGTAACATTTCATGCGTCAAATGACACTAAGAACTTTTTTTGCTTCAGTTTATATTTTTCTGATGGTCTTGATCGGAAGCTATTTTTTATACGCATTTGATCAGTACAAACAGCATCTTGCCGAGTCAACCAGTCAGCGGGCGGTAGGCCTTATGCATGAACTGGAAAATATGCTTATTCCAATTGCCAATGTGGATAAATTTTATCTCATCGAACCCATTATTGCCTCAATGCCGGAATACCGTTCTTTTATCCGATCGGCCTCACTTTCACTTAATAATAATATCATTTTGTTTTCTTCCGATAAAAAGTTAATTGGCAAACCACGTCCAAAGGCGGTATTAATCAAGAATAATACAATCGCATCCGATATCCTCGCCGGGGAAACTTCTTTTGTACTCCCTATTACCTATTTTACTGACGGAAAAGAGCTGAAAGGTTCACTCCTTCTTACTCTCGTTCCCCAAACCTTATCCGCTGACGATTTTTTGATCAAAGTCTACACAAATTTTATGCTCTCAAGCGCTTTTTTTGCGCTTATTATCGGCATGATTTTTTTGATGATTCGCCACTATGTCGTCCTCCCGCTACGCGTTTTTGACACACTTGTTTTAGATAAAAAAAGAAAGCCTTTATTTTTTATCAGCGATTTAGCGACTATTTATAACCGTCTGTCCGATAGTTACTTTGAACTCGAAGAGAAAAAAAAGTCACTCGAATCGGCACTCTACGTTAAAGACTATCTCTATGAAATTCTTCATACGATGGATTTAGTTAACCGACTCCTTATCAGCGACAAATCAATTCAGGAAATTATGGATGAGAGCTGTGAGCTTTTGGCAAAACACGGTTTGTATAACCTTACATGGATTGGTAATATTGTCGATGAAAATATTATAATCGTCGCCCACTCCGACGATCCATCAGGGTATACAGCGCAGCTGGACCTCTCGATCGATCCTGCCGATCCGACATCGCAAGGACCAAGCGCCCAAAGCATTCTTACCAATCAAACGATCATTACTTCGTCGGTCAACGTCGAATACTATGCCCAATGGCACGATAAAGCCATAGCATCAGGACATGGCTCGTCTATCTGTCTCCCTCTGCGGGGATCAGCCAATGAAAATGCATTTGCAACTCTGGCAATTTATGCTTCAAAACCATTTGGATTTTTGGCTGAAGAGATTACGATGCTCGAAGACCTCGCTGGTGACATCGGCTACGCGATCGCCTCACGTAAGAAAAAAGCGGAGCTGCAGCTTGCGTTGACAACCGATCATCTCACGGGCCTTCCCAACCGAGCCCTGCTGCTTGAGAGTCTTCATCAGCTCGAAGATCCGAGGCTATTGCTGATTAATATTAACCGTTTTCGCGACATCAACACGGTTTATGGATTTGACGCCGGCGATTTTATTCTCCATTCATGTGCTGATTGCCTAAGTCATCTCATAGAAGGGGAGGCAGGGACTCTTTTCAAACTGCATAGCGACACTTTCGCTATTTTACTTAAAAAAGTCCATGCGGTAACATCGGCAGAGGAGCTGATCAACAACCTTTCCCATCATCTTGCCGAGCACTCCTTTTTCTACAATGGAATCGACATCTGGATCACGATCGCTGCGGGATACAGCGATTCTGCCGAGCAAACGATCGAAAATGCCGAAATTGCTCTTAAGCGAGCAAAAGAACAAAAAATCCCTTTCCAGCCATTCAGCATGTCGATGCGCCTAAATAAAGAACATGAAGAGAACATCGCTTGGTATAAAATTATCAAGGACGCTATTAAAGATGGGAGGATGGTTCCCTATTTTCAGGCGATTACCAATAATCAGACAGGAGAAGTCAGCAAATATGAAGCGCTTGTCCGGATTATCATGCCTGATGGTACTATCATCTCCCCCTTCAAATTTCTTGATATTGCCAAGAAAACAGGGCTTTATCCTCAGCTGACGAAAGCTATGGTTCACAAAACAATTGCAACCTTCCAGGACCTTCCCTACACCGTCAGTCTCAATCTTTCGACCGAAGACATTACCAATGCCGATATGGTCTCATTTTTACGTGATACTATCGTCCAATCTTCAATCGGTAAAAAAATAGTTTTTGAAATTTTGGAAAGTGAGGGAATCAGCAATTATGATCTGGTTAGTGAGTTTATCAACGAATTCAAGCAGCTAGGGTGTCAGTTTGCGATTGATGATTTTGGCTCTGGTTTTTCTAACTTTGAGCACTTGATCAAACTGCAGGTCGACTTTTTGAAAATTGACGGTTCACTTATAAAAAACCTTCCTCATGACAAAAATGCTCAGGTGATTGTCAAAAACATCCAGAATTTCGCCGCTGAAATGGGTATTGCTACTATCGCCGAATTTGTCAGTTCACATGAAATCTATGAAATTGTCAATGCGATGGGTATTACCTATTCACAAGGATATTATTTTAGCGAACCCGCCAAAGAGGTATTACCCATTGACAGAATAATGTTGATGTAGTTGAAGTGAATAAATTGATTGCTAAAAATCAGATAAGATAAAAGAAAATAAAATAAGTTTTGCGAAAAGTTGGTCACCTATATGGTCACCCAATGAAGTTTAAAGTGTTTGAAAGTACGCTGTGAAGGGAAAATAAAGTGGTGACTCCAAGGGGATTTGAACCCCTGTGACCAGGATGAAAACCTGGAATCCTAACCGTTAGATGATGGAGCCACGACAAAATGTAAAAGTAAAAAATGGTGTCCCGTGATGGATTCGAACCATCGACCCCTTCATTAAAAGTGAAATGCTCTACCAGCTGAGCTAACGGGACGGACTGACTTCCACATACTTTGTGGATGGGAATTATAGACAAAATAAGCTTTGATGTCAATGCTTTTGTTTGAAATAGAAAAAAAATGAGAAAGATAGAGTAAAAAGTGGATAATTGAATTAGTATTAGTCCTCTTTGATTTTGATATAATAAGAAGATGAATAGTTGGCTTTTTAATCTTCCTTGGGTGTGGTTGTTACTCGTGCCATTGCTCTATTGCCTTTATCGGTGTAAGGCGGCGATACGCGAACGCATTTTCCCCCATTTGCACTTTTTTACCAAGGTGAAGAAATGGCGCAATTTTGAGTGGCTTTTAAAAGTTCTCGTTGTGATATTGATAGTGGGGGCTCTGGCAACCCCTGTCATGATCGATTTTTCCGATCCGCGCAACCGAAACGGGGTGGATATCGTCCTCAGTATCGATGGGAGCGGGTCGATGAATGCGTCGGGATTTGGCGAAGAGGAGAGTCGCAAAAGCCGATTCGAGATTGTTCAAAAAATTGCGAGTGATTTTGTGATGAAACGCTCGGAGGACAATATCGGCGTGGTCATGTTTGGCGATTTCGCGTTTATCGCTTCTCCGATAACCTATGAAAAAGAGATCATTGCGGAAATGATCGGCTATCTCAGCTACGGTATGGCGGGACAAAATACGGCAATCGGCGAGGGGATCGCGATGGGGGTACGCGCTTTGAGGGATTCCAAAGCGGCATCAAAAGTGATCATTCTGCTGACGGACGGTGAACACAACAGCGGTTCGGTTTCTCCCAAAGAGGGTGTTTCTATGGTCCAAAAAAACGGAATTCGTCTCTATACGATCGGGATCGGCCCCAAAGGGGAGTTTGACAGTGCGTTGTTGGAGCAACTGGCCCGTGATGGGGGAGGAAAGTTTTTTGCCGCAACGAACAGTGCTGAACTGAGCGAGGTCTATGATGAGATCGACGGGATGGAGCGCGCACGGATCAAGAGTGCTCATAACGTCTTGGAGGAGCACTATTTTCAGTGGTTTTTAGCTCCGGCATTGGGTGTGCTGCTTTTGTTGATGTGGCGACGAAGAGGTGTGGGATGAGTGTACTGTCCCCTCTATGGCTCATAGCGTTAGGGATTATTCCGGCCTATTTTTATGCAGTGCGGCGTTTTGGCTTCAGAGCGGACCGATCGCAAAAATGGCTTTTGGTCTCGATTTCTCTGGTGATCGTTGCGTTGGCCCGCCCCGTAATCGAGCAAAAGCCGGTATCGGTTGAGCAGATGGGCTCGGACGTCATCATCGCGGTGGATCTCTCCTACTCGATGCGTGCTACCGATATTTCTCCCAGCCGTCTGAGTGCCGCTAAAACACTGCTGAGCGATGTGGTGCGAAGCGATTCTCGGGATCGGTTCGGTGTTATCGGATTTACGACGAGTGCCATTATTCTCTCTCCGCTTACCAAAGACACGGAGCTGCTGGAACATCTCTTTACCTCTTTGGATGAGTCGCAGATTATTACGAAAGGGACAACGGTGATGAGTGCGCTGGAGCTCGCGCGCAAAATGTCTCACGCTGCACGTCCTCTGGTGATTCTCCTCACGGATGGAGGGGACGAGTCGTCGTATGCCAAAGAGGCCGATTTTGTCCGCGAGAATGGGCTGCGGCTTAGCGTCGTGATGCTGGGAACGGCACAGGGGAGTACTCTGGCAGCGGACGAGGGGACATTAAAAGACGAAAAGGGTCATATTGTCGTGAGCTCACGCAACGATGCGATTGGAGAGATTGTGGACGCGGGGGAAGGAAAAATGATCGAAGGAGCCGATACGGGTGCGGTACGGGAGCTGATAAACCAATCGCGCCATGAAGATTTTCAAGGAAAATCAACGGTCATGAAGTATCAGGAGCTTTTCTATTTTCCCCTCGTGTTGGCTTTGATGGCTTTTATCATCTCCATGACGAATGTCGGTGCAAAAATTTCCAAATGGGTTGTGGTCGTGTTGGCCATGATCGGGGTCTCCTCGAATGCGGGGGTGTTTGATTTTGCCTATCTCTACGGTGCGAAAAAGAGTTATGAAGAAGGAAAGTACGAACGTTCTGCACAGCTTTTCGCTCATCTCCAGACGTCCGAAGGGAAATACAATCAGGCTACGGCTCTCTATAAAGCGGGAAAATACCAAGATGCACTGACCCTCTATCAATCGATTCAATCAAACGATCCGGTTTTCAAAGCGACCCTTTATTACAATATGGGAAATTGCTACATACGGCTTCAAGAGTTCGAGAATGCCAAAGAGGCGTTTCTCAAATCATTGACCCTGCAATACTCCAAGGAAGCGGATGATAATTTGCGTTTTATTGCTCAGGCGGTGGAACAAAAGAGCCTCAATGTCCGAAAAGAAAAAAAAGATCAACTGAAGGCAGAATCGGAAGCTCCAAAAGGGGAGTCAAAGCCTGCAAAGCAGGGGGGAGGGAGTAATATGAAGAGCGATATGGCCGCAGGAGGCGGAGGAGACGAGGGGAAAAAGGTGAAAAGCGATCCACGTCTGTCGATGTCTCAGGGAAAAGCCCGCCTCAGTTCTCGCCAGTACGAACTGATCAATCAAAGGAGTGTGCATGAAACAAAGCCTTGGTAGAATAGGAGTATGGTGGCTGCTGATGCTGGGTTCAGTCCATGCGGCCCAGTATGAATGGAGTGTCGTAAAAGCTCCAAGCCAACTGTACGTGGGAGAGAGCGGGTTGGTCCAATATCGGTGTCTGTTTGATAACAGCGCTGCGGACTATACGGTTGTGTTTAAACCCGAAGACGCCAAGAACTATCAAGCCTCCATGGTAACACAAAACGATCACGTGAGTAATGGGAAGCGGATGTTGACGTTTGATGTTCTGATTACCCCTAATGCAGCAGGGATCGTTGAGGTAAAGCAGAGGGTATTGATCCGGCATACGACTTTTGCATCGATCGAAAACGCGACGATTGGGCGGGATAATGTCAGAAAATACGATTTTAACGATGAAAAAGTCCAGATGCCGCGTGTGACAATAAGGGCAATGGCGAATACGGCCGATCTGAGCGGTGAGATTACCCTTGCGGTGCAGGTGGACAAAGTGAAAGTGCGTTCTCATGAGCCGGTCCACCTTAGCCTCTTCGTCCGAGGACGGGGAAATCTGCACCAATTTGTCCCATATGAACTCAATATCAGCGGCGTGAAGGGCTTTAGCGAGCCTGCGCATAAAGAACTTTCGCTGGGGGAGAGGGGATATGAGGGGGAGATTCGTCAAGAGTTTGCCCTTGTGGCCGAAAAAAGCTACGTAATTCCACCTTTCAGCTTGAGCGTTTTTGATACCAAGACCCATACGAGTAAGATTTTACGCTCACAGCCCATTACGATAGAGGTTGAAAAAGGGTATGTTCCCGGTAACCTTTTAGATGCGCACGAGATAAGCGATTACACTGTTTGGAAGCGTTATGGGATGTATGGCCTCTTCATTCTGTTGGGGATCATTTTGGGGGAGGTGTCTCGAAGGCTTTGGAGATACCGTCCTCAAGTAGAAAAAAGAAGAGCGTTCTGGGACAGCGCTGCCACGGAAAAAGAGCTGAGCGTTCTTCTCTCCCTGCGAGGAGACATACGATATGCGGACATTATCCGTATGTTGGATGAGGGAATCGTGAATGTAGACGGAGCGAAAAAGAAATTAAGGGCACTTATAAGTGTACACGAGGGGAAACGATGATAACAAGAATAGAGGCAATACGGACGGAAATGGCCAAGGTGGTTGTCGGTCAAGAGAAGATGATTGACGGCCTCTTGATCGGGTTGCTTTGTGAGGGGCACATCCTCATCGAAGGGATTCCGGGTTTGGCGAAAACAACGACTGTCAAAGCGCTCTCTCAAACCTTGGGATTGGACTTTAAACGGGTTCAATTCACCCCCGATTTGCTTCCAAGCGATATTCTGGGCGCTGAGGTGTACGACCCTCAAAACAATGTGTTCAAAATTAAAAAAGGGCCTATCTTCACCAACCTTCTCCTCGCAGATGAGATCAATCGCGCTCCGGCGAAAGTACAATCGGCCCTTTTGGAAGCGATGCAGGAGCGCCAGGTGACCCTTTCCGACGAGAGTTTTAAACTCGCATCCCCATTTTTGGTTATGGCAACGCAAAATCCGATTGAAAACGAGGGGGTCTATCCTCTCCCCGAAGCTCAGCTGGACCGTTTTATGCTCAAAATAAAGGTGGGGTATAACACACAGGAAGAGGAGCTTTTAATCGCCCGCCGTATTGCTTCGGGATCTTCTGAACCCATTCGTGCGGTCGTTGATACGGTGACGCTACATCAGCTTCAAGAAGCGGTAAAGGGCGTCCACATCGATGAAGAGGTTGAGCGCTATATGATTACCCTCGTGAGAGCTACGAGAGAGCCGGAATATTTCGGCTTGGAGGAGATCAAACGCTATATCCAATTCGGTGCCTCCCCTCGGGTCAGTATCGATATGTTTAAAGCCGTTCGTGCGGCGGCGTTTTTAAAAGGGAGAGATTTCGTCACCCCAAGCGATATCGCGAGCATCGTGAAAGATCTGATGCGTCACCGTATCGTGTTGTCGTATGAAGCCGAAGCGGAAGAGATCGATGTCGATACTCTGATTGAGCAAATTGTTACAGCAGTGCCGATACCGTAAGTCATGAAAAATCCAAAAGAAATCCTCATCCGAGCGCGCCGCCAAATCGTCGGTGACCGTATCGGCAATAATGTCTCGATGTTTCGGGGAGAGGGATACGATTTTGTCGAATTGCGCGAATACGTTTCGGGCGATGATACCCGTCATATCGATTGGAACATCACGGCCAAAATGCAGCGCCCCTATGTCAAAGTCTTTCGCGAAGAACGGGAGCTGAGCATTGTGACCGTTGCGATGCTCTGCGGTGCACTGGATTTCGGAAAGGGGAATCTCAAAATTCAGAGTGTTGCCGAAGCGGTTGCCTTGATCGGGTATTCAGCACTGGGTAACGGAGATGTGTTTGCGCACTACAATTTTTCGGAATCGATACGTGATGAGGTGCGGGCGGGCAAAAAACGATTTGCCGTGAGCGAGAGCGTTCATGCAGTGATGAATGCCCCATTGCTGAATCACACAGCCGATTATACCGTTATGGCACAAACGTTCTACAAACGGCTGAAACGGCGTTCTCTTATCGTGGTCATCGGCGATTTTTTTGAGATTCCCGATATGAGATTGTTGGCTAAAAAACATGAAGTAGTCGCGATCGTCGTGAGGGACCGTTTGGAAGAGAAGCCTGAACCAATGGGCTTTGTGACGTTAATAGATCCCGAGAGCGGAGCCGTATTGGAAGGGGATTTTAATGCCGCGAGTGTACAGAAATATCACGAAAAAGTCCGTGCCCACGATGGAGCGCTGTTTGAGAAATTCCGCCGCGACGGGATTCGCTACACGAAACTCTATACCGACAGTAACGCTTCGGTGACGCTGCGACGATTGTTTGAGGGGAGACTGTGAACCGCTCATCCGTTGATATTCCCGTACATGACATAGGGCCGATTTTAGAGATTCATGACCATTCGATCTATTGGTTTATGGGGCTTATCGTTCTCATTTTGGTAGTTTTCCGAGTGTTAGTGAAACAAATCCGCAGGAGAGTGAAACCCAAAGAGGTGGATGAACGACGCCACCGTTATGTAAAATTTTCACACATCAATGTGGACGATCCCAAAAAAGGGGCGTATGAAATGTCCGAACAGGGGTATTTTTTCGCACACGACAATGAGCAGACTCTGCGCACCTATCACACTCTTTTTGAACGGTTAACACCGTACAAATATGCTAAAAAGGTAGAAGCAATCGACGAAGAGACGCTAGAAATTTATCGGAATTATCGGGAGATGATAGACGGTTAATTAGGAAAAAATTTCGTGCAGCTTATTGGCATTCTTCATTTCGTGATGCAGCGAAGTATAATCTTCAGCGAGTAACGCCTTTTTGAGTGTAGCCAGCTCACGTTCGAAGAGCTCAACGGCTTCAAGAACGTTCTCACGGTTTTGACGAAAGATATCCTCCCACATCGAAGGGGAACTCTGCGCCAGCCGGCTCATAGAACGAAATCCTCCTGCAGCGAGAGTGAGGATGTTCTCTTTTTCCTCCTGTGCCAATACCGTATTCGCCAAAGCATAAGAGATAACGTGAGGCATATGGCTGATAAATGCCGCATGGCGGTCATGTTGATTGGCTGCCATCGTGTGTATTTGCATGTTGATCGCACGGAAGAGCCTTAAAGCTATTAAACGCTGTATCTCGCCGCTGTGTTCCAGATCACACATGACGACAACTTTCTCCGTATAAAGCCCCTCAACTGCTGCATTGGGGCCAAACTGCTCTGTACCCGTCATTGGGTGTGCCGCAACGAAATTTTTGCGAATCGATTCGGGAATAGCCTGCACGATCACCGCTTTGGTACTGCCCAAATCGATCAACGTTTTGTCGCTTCCGGCCAAATCGGTACATTGATTCAAAAGGCGTATAACCCCATCTACGGGAACGGCGAAAAAGATGACATCGCAACGCTCTTTTAGCATTTCAAACGGGACAATCGCATGTACAAGCCCTCGTGCAAGCGCGATTTTTTGGTGTTCTAAATTATGGTCACTTCCCACCACAGAAGTCACAAAAGGGAGCTTTTGGAGAGAGAGCGCTAAAGAGCCTCCCATTAATCCCAGCCCTACAATTCCAATGTTCATTATGAACCTTTACGTATAATGCTTTAAAAGGGTATTTTAGCAGATTTTGGGTTAGATTTACGGTACATTAATTATCACAGTGATAGAATAAGGGCTAATTTAACGCCATGGATTTTAACTTGAAAAAAATCACCCTCTCTTTATTTCTTTCATCCGCATTAGTGTGTGCATCTACTCAAAATGTCCTCAGCATTAAATACGAGGGAATGGTTCATATTTCCGAAGCCGTAGCCAAGCAGCTTAATGAAGTGAAGATCGGTGAACCGCTTGATCCTGTCCGTGTGGATAAGAGCGTCAAAACCTTTTTTGACCAAGGCTATTTTGAAGATGTCTGGGTGGATGAAGAAGAGGGTGTCGTGACCTTCCATTTCAAGGAAAAACCGATTATTTCCAAAATTGAGCTCAAAGGGTTCAAGGAAAATGACGAAGAGGCCCAAAAAAGCCTTCTGCAAATCGATAAAGGGGCGTTGTACGATACCAAGCGTATTGAGAGTGCTAAAAAACGGATTATTGAGGCACTGAACCAAGAGGGAAAGATTGATTCGGTGGTTGAAGTTCAGAGCGAAAAGCTCGAAAATGGCAGCGTGAGTGTGACGTTTATTGCAAATGAAGGGCAAGAAATTATTATCAAAGAACTCCGATATCATGGAGTTTCTGGGTTAGACCCAGATGAGTTTGATACGGTAATCGCGAATAAAGAGCGTGATTTTATGGGGTGGATGTGGGGACGTAATGACGGCAAAATGAAACTTGCCGAATTGCAATACGATCCATTGCGAATCCATGATTATTACATGCAGTTCGGATATTTGAATGCCAAAATCGATGAGCCATTTGTTACGGTCGATTTTAATCGTTACGAAGCGAAGATGGACTATAACGTTTTTGAAGGGGATATTTTCCGTGTTAGCGATATTCTTCTGTTTCAAGATACCGCAGTTATTGAGGATCAAGCCCTCTTGGATGTGATTGGACTGCAAAAAAACAAACCGTTTAATATCAAAACCTTTCGCGATGATGCGGAGCGTATCAAGACCAAAATTGCGGATCTCGGGTACGCATTTGTGCAGGTACAGCCTGACTTGCGCCAAGACAAAGAGACAAAAACGGTAGAGGTGATTTATCGGATTGTGCCGGGCAAGAAAGTCCGTATCGGTAACGTCATTATTGCCGGTAACAATCGGACGCTTGACCGTGTTATCCGTAGAGAGCTCTTTTTAGCACCCGGGGACTGGTACAGCCTGACAAATCTCAAAGATTCTCGTAATGCACTGGGACGTACGGGCTATTTTGAAACCAACACGATTGAAGAAAAGCGGATCGACGATGAGACAATGGACTTGATTGTTCAAGCCAAAGAGGCACCGACCGGAAATATTCAGCTCGGTGGAGGATACGGCAGTTTTGGCGGCCTTATGCTCAGTGCTGCCATCAGTGATCGTAATATTTTCGGTTCAGGCCTTACGGTGGGTCTAAATTTAGAAAAATCGCAACGAACGAACAACTATGCCTTCAATATTTCCAATCCGCGCCTCAATGACAGCGATTTTAGTGGTAATTTTTCAATCAACAACAGCTCAACCGAATACGATACCTATACAACTTCCTCGAAAGGGCTCAGTGTTGGAATAGGGCATCGATTCAACCGTTTTTGGAGCGGATATGTTGGGTATAACTACTCACAAAATGCGTACAGTGATTTATCGGATGCCAGCCTAACTCCAGAGCAGTTGCGCTATTACGAAAGTTACGGAAAAAGTTCGGTTATGACATCGGCATCGTATGACAGTACGGATGATTATTATGTTCCTAGGGAGGGGATGAGTTTCTCTCAGAGTTTTGAAAAAGCCGGAGTAGGCGGGGAAGCTGATTTTTTCAAAAGCCGTACCAGTTTCGGCATTTACCGGGGATTGCAAAAGCTAACAGATTTTGATCTGATTATGCGCTACAAAGCCCGTTTTAATTATGTTGAAGATACCGGGTATCTCCCGATTAATGAGCGATTTTACATGGGAGGGATTGGTTCAGTTCGCGGCTTTCAAAATTATTCAATTTCCCCTATCCTAACGAATCCAGACGGTGCACCGTTATTGGACTCAACCGGAGAAACGCAAAAGATTGGAGGAGCGCAAACTTTTTCTAACAGCCTTGAGATGAGCTTTCCTTTGGTCCCTGAAGCGCGGATGCGTGCCACGGCGTTTGTTGATTATGGATGGATCGGGGATAAAAGTCTAACGGAAATAGCGCGCAGCAGTTACGGCATATCGCTAGAGTGGTTTTCGCCGGTAGGGCCTCTGCAATTGGTCTTTTCAAACCCTATTAATGCGCAGACGGGGGATAAAGTCACCCACTTCGAATTTACAATCGGCCAACGCTTCTAACTATTAGGAGCGTAACAGAATCGATAAATGTGGCGGTAGCGGAAGATTTTTGAGCTGTTCTTGGGCAAGGTAAAGATCTTTCCCTTCTACGATGAGCTGACCGTCGTTAAACATGAGGGACAAAGACTGAGCAGTGCTTCTCTGTGCAAGCAGAATGTGCGATAGCCATAGGATCGTATACAGTGAATCGAGTGTTTTACTAGAGGGTAGAAGAGATCCGTAAGAATTTTTAGGGATTAAATCTGAGGATGTATTCCCTTTTTTGAACAATAGCAAATGAGAGATGAGAACAATTTGGGAATGGCTCAATCCATAATCAAGAGCATTAAGGGCCAGATAGTGGCTGTGCTTTTGATAGGCATAATACCGAATTCCCAATCCGATGGGGAGGAGCTTGGCCGCCATTACGAGCTCAGTTCGGGAGTCGGCATTGAGCTCCAGATGGGTATGCATGAGTTCGAAAAGACGTTTGGCCAGCGCAGAGCATTCAACACCATGGTTACTAAACGTACCATAGGTATCCAAGAGATAACGGACAGAGGGGTTATAGTTTTGAGGAAATCTATCCCCTGCATTGCGTAACAAGTCACTCAAGTAAACCCCCTCACGAACCCCAACACCGCTGCAAATCATTGTTTGAACGCATAAACGATGGACAATACGCTGCAATATCAATGTCCCCGGTTTTATTGTATCAAAGCGATCTGGTTTAATGAAAAGAGATTTTAGCTTTTTTGGAGAGGCATCCATGATGGCATCGCTAAAGGTTCCAAAGCTCTCTTTGGTCGTTGAGTACCCATGCAATTTTTTGAGAGGGTACTCCTCTTTTTTCATGAGTGAGCGTATTAGTGCTCGAAACGTCCCTCCGACACCAATGAGCGTTTGCGTCGATTCAAAAGGGAGAGTGTTGAGGGCATTGTCAATATAGCGAGTGGCACCCTCTACGTCACCATTATCCATAAAGAGCTCTTTGATCCGTACCGTACCAATGTTCAGCGAAAACATCCGCTCAACCTTACCATTGTG
>JAUXSZ010000016.1 GCA_030679635.1 Sulfuricurvum sp.
AGCATGGACGACATGGTTGGATCACTAGCAGCACTAGGAGGACACTTTGAAGCATTCTTTGAGAAGAGTGAGGGGAAGGTGAATTCTAAGGCGTGACGGGGCGCCCTACTTCTTACTCTCAAATGCCCATCGTACTAGAGCGAAGGGAGCAATTACTGCATAATACACAACAGCTCCTGCGGAAATAACGGGAACAGCAACAACATAAAATACTTTCATTGGTAGGTTCGCTTTTGAAAAAATACTTTCCGATTTTGACTCTGTTTCTAGCCCCGCTGATGCAGATGCATTTGAATCAAGACTGACCTGATCAATTGGTGTCAACGCACCGGTTTCAGCCGCTGTATTGTTTACATCGATTGAGGCATTAAGACATTGCCACTTGTTGACTGAGCCATTCCATTCCCAATTCCCCTTCAAGCGTTCACATTTGTCAGCGTCTTGATTACCGAATGCTGTAGTAGCTAGGATTGTGAACACCAAAGAGATTGATACCATTTTTTTCATTTCTTACCTTCGATGTTTTTATGAAAATATTCTTTCTGAAACTATAATAATGCATAAAGAATATTTATATTGTGACGACAATACCTATTTTGCATCAACAATAGTGCCAACGCTGATAAACATCGGAAGAATATTGGTTATTGGATCGGCATCTTTGATTCCTACAAACCCTCTACGACGGTAAAAATCGTGCTTGCCATCTTCTGCGTCTAAATAAAGTCCCGCGATCCCGGCTTCAGATGATAGCTTGAGTGTTAATTCGAGGCAATGCTTTAAAAGTTTACTTCCAAGCCCTTGCCCTGCATAAGAGCTATCAACACCGAGCATTACCAACCGTAAAACAGGTATCTGCTTTGTTGATCCGATGGGTGAATGATTAAATGCTTCTTTTGCTATCGAAAATGCCATAATATTGTAGTAACCAATAAATTTATCATCCCGTGACGTATCCAATAATACATAGGCTTGGCACATGCTATTTTTGACATTTTGTTTTAAAGAGCTGGTCGCAAATCGATTGATCATCTCATGACCACAATCAAATTTTTTAATCCTGTTGTAGCTTTTTGTAATATCGAAGCGTTCTAATACGATGGTATTAGCGCTCACTCAAACTCTCCATAGCCATCAATTCTTTCAACTCTGAAGTGGCTTTCGGAGGATTCATTAAAATTTCAATAAATGCCTTATGATCCTTCTCCTTCAGTGTGATCATCTCAGCTTCAGTAACTACAGCTCTTGCTTTTTCTGCTGCTGCTGAAAGTATAAATGCAGTGAGATCACACCCTTGTAGCCCCGCTGCCAATTGG
>JAUXSZ010000018.1 GCA_030679635.1 Sulfuricurvum sp.
AAAGTTGTATTTTAAAAAAGCCCTATATTTAGGGGTTTTAATAGGTTTATTAAAATGAAGAGAAGGAAAATCTTTGGCCTTGCCGATCTTGAGTTCAGCATTATTAACCTCATACACCTCAAAAACGACCCTATCTCTATAATGACGAGAGCATCGGGACCGTATTTGGCTTCACACGCCGCTTGGAGCTCTAAATAAGAGAGTATGTGAGAGGCGTATTTCTGCGTCAAAGACGCAGAAAAAGAGGTAAAATTTTATAGTCTGGCGTAAGAGACGCTGATACATGCCTCTAGAGAAGCCAATTCTTTGAGCGTTTTCTCGCTTACCGCAGAATCGACGATGATAACCGCCAATGCTTGACCGCTTTTATTGCGACCCAACCGGAAATCGGCAATATTGACGTCATGCGCCGCCAACGTCGTTCCCACTTGTCCGATAACACCCGGGACATCGGTATTTTTGAAAAGGATCATGTTCCCTTTTGGCTCAACATCGACACCGAATCCGTTGATATCGACGATACGCTGAACATCATCATTGAACATCGTCGCGCTGATTTCAATAACATCTTTATCCGTCGTTAATCTCACGGTTACGAGATTTTTATAAACAGGGCTTCCCGGAAGTTCTTCCGTTTCGATTTTAATACCGCGCTCTGCAGCCACAAAATCGGCATTCACGTAATTAATCGTTTCACCGGAGATTTCAGCCAATGCACCGACCGTGACAAAGGTCGCAAGAGAGTTTACGTACTGGGCGATATCGCCGCGACCCTTTATTTTAATCGAAATAATCGGGGCTTTATTCATTTGAGAAGCCAAGAATCCGATTTTTTGACTCATTTCCAAAAACGGCTTCACAAAAGAAGGAATCTTTGTCTCATCAATCGGAAGGTTCAATGCATGGGGGTAGGCAATCCCTTTTGCCGCTTCAATCGCCTGCTGTGCCGCTTCAATACCGATGTTGTATTGAGATTCAAAGGTGTTCGCACCCAAATGGGGAGAAACACAAATATTGTCCAAATCAAGCAATTTGTGATCGGTTGCCGGCTCTTTGTTAAATACATCGATCCCTGCAAAACGAACTTTGCCAGATTTAAGACCATCATAGAGAGCATCTTCATCGTACAAACCGCCGCGCGCACAGTTGATAAGGACAACACCGTCTTTCATCTTGGAAATCTCATCTGCCCCAATCATCCCAACCGTCTCTTTGTTTTTAGGGGTATGGATCGTAATGATGTCACAGTCTAAAATATCTTGAAAATTGCTGGTGTATTTAGCACCGACATCGGTTGCTTTCGATGGATGGATATACGGGTCATACGCGATAACCTCCATCTCAAATGCCCTCGAACGGATACCGACACGGCTTCCGATATTACCAAAACCGATAACACCCAGCTTTTTCCCCTTGAGCTCGTAGCCGTACCATTTTTCACGCTTCCAAATACGTTGATTTTTCAAATGATCGTGAGAATACGGAAACATACGCATACACGAGAGCATATGGGTCATTGTAAGCTCTACCGCAGCAATCGTGTTCGCCGTAGGGACATTCATGACGATAATCCCCTCTTTTGAACATCCGGGAATATCGACATTATCGACACCCACACCTGCACGGACAACCGCTTTGAGCTTTCCTTTTGCCGCTTGGATAAACTTATCATCAACATCCGTAGAGCTTCTAGTGATCGCAACGTCAGCCGTCGCAATCACATCTAATAAAGCGGTTTTATCCATGTCTGCCGCAAAAATCATCTCAATTTGGTCGTCCGAACGCAGGAGATTGAGACCCTCTTCATGAATATGATCACAAACGACGATTTTAAATTTTTCCATAGGTTTAATCCTCTTTGAACGACGATAGAGTCGCCGAAATTTGATAAGTTTTTAGTTTTGTTACAAGAGTAGTTAGCTTTTTATGATCGGCTGAATCAATCAACACGGTCATGGTGTCCCCCTCTTGATTCAAGAGATAGGAAAGATTACAGTTCTTGAGTTCTTGTTTAAGACAAAAAAACTCATAGGAATCTTTCAACGGAACGACCAGATGATGCATTTGAGTTTTATTCTGACTCTCATTGTCATCTAAGGTAATGGTTACTTCATTAACAGGGTAAAAATACCCTTTTTCATTATTTATATTAAAATTTTTGATCCACCCCTGCGATCCTTCCTCGACCGTTTCCGGTTCAGAAGTCTCACTCAAGGAAGCATCCTTTTGCATAGTAGGCGCAACAGGGTTGATTTCGATCATAAAGGCGACGATAAAAGCAGCTACTGCAATGGCTATGGTCGGAATGAGCCAATAAGCGAATCGTCGCATCACAAATTATTTAAATTTGTCTTTAATCAAATCACCAAGACTGTGCGAATCGTTGTCGTTGATTTCATCAAGCATCTCTTGATCTTTAATACGCTCTAATTTACGTACCGAAAGACGGATACGGTCACGTTTCGGATCAATAACCATAATAACGGCATCAATAACTTGACCGATTTGTAGATCCTCTGGCTCCATTGGAGAAAGATCTTCATTTCGGATCAATGCGTCAACACCGCCCTCTAAGGATACGAATACACCGAAGTCTTTGATATCACGGATAGTCGCGCTGACAACTTCGTTCATCTTGTGCGTCAATGCAAATTTATCGATTGGACTCTCTTCCAATGATTTGCGGTTTAACGATATTTTTTCATCTTCGACATTGATTTTTGCAATTTTAACTTCGATTTCATCGCCGACTTTCAAAGTCTCTTTGCATTTTGCGTTTTTATCCCATGAAAGGTCTTGATTGTGAAGCAACCCTTCTACGCCGTTGATTTTGATAAATGCACCAAAATCGGTCAACGATGTTACGGTTCCTGTCGCTACATCACCCTCTCTGCTCTTTTTCAGAAACTCTTCAAAAGGTTTTGGTTGAAGACGCTTGTACGATACCCGCAATTTATGGGTATTTGAGTTGATTTCGATAACTTCAACGTCAATTTCTTGACCCATAGTCAAATAATCTTTTGGGTGCTTGATGTTTTTATCCCATGTGATTTCAGAGATGTGCAAAAAGCCTTCAATATCATTACCAAGGTCAACAAAAACACCATACGGTTCAATGTTGCTGACGGTAACGGTAATCGTATCGCCCTCGTCCAATGCTTCTTCTACTTCTTTCCATGGATCCGATTGAACCGCTTTAATGGAAAGGGAAAGGTGACGCTTCTCTTTATCGTAAGCGATTGCTTTTACATTAACGATATCACCCTCTTTATAGAGCTTAGAAGGATTAACGGGACCTTTATAGCTGATTTCATTGTAATGAACCAAACCGTCGATTCCGCCTGCATCCACAAACATACCGTAACTTGTAATCTTTTTGATGGTACCTTGGATAACTTTACCCTCTTCCATCAATGCATCGATCACTTCTTTTTTACGCTTACGCTCATCATTGAAAAGTTTACGACGAGAAACAACGATAGATGCCTCTGCTGCGTCTACTTTTACGACTTGCGCTTTGATTGTTTTGCCGACAACCTGATCCGTGTCTTTGAACGCTGCGAGTGAGCGAGGAAGGAAAAAGTGAACATCGTCTGCTTCAAGAAGATAGCCGCCTTTGTTCTTTTTTGTAACCAAAGCTTCGATTACAACCGACTCAAAGTCTTCTTTATGGGCATTGATAAACGCTAAGGTTTTCTCTTGCTCAAGTACTTTTTTGTACGAAATTTTAGGACGCTCATTGTAGTGCCCAATAACCATAACGGTGATTTTATCGCCGACGTTAAAAAGAAGATTGCCAGATGCATCACGAATTTCATCCAACGAAAGGATACCCTCGAGTTTTTCACCAACGCCTACCAACGCACGGTTATCACTCTCTTGGATCTCTACTACTTCACCTTCTGTAATGCGTGTGGATTCTTGCTCTTTGAACGATGCCTCCAGCATTTCAGCAAAATTTTCTTCTTCAAATGCTTCGTTATCGAAAGCCATGCCTATTCCCTTGTAACTAAAAATTGGCTGATTATAACGTAAAAATGCTTTTTTTTTGATTAGAGGAGAGAGTTTTAAGGTTGAGACAACTCTTTAATTTTTTTAATTACCCCTTCAATAATCCAATCCGGTGTGGAAGCCCCGGCACTAATACCGCAAAGGTTTTTATTCATAAACCATTCGCCCTTTAAATCTACGTCACTCTCAATATAATAGCTATCAGGGCATTCATGTAGAGCAATTGAGTGAAGTTGTTTGGTATTAGACGAATTTTTCCCGCCGATCACAATCATTACATCCGCTTCTCGTGCCAGTTTATAAATAGCATCCTGATTTTCTAAGGTTGCATTGCAAATCGTATTAAAAACTCTAACTTCCTTATGCGTCGTCATCAATTTTCCAACGATTTGTTGGTAATCTTCAATTTTTCGCGTTGTTTGAGCGACTACAGCGACTTTTTCACGTAAATTAAGCTGATCAACCTCTTCAACTGAATTAACGACATACGCTTTTCCCGTCGCGTAGCTTTTAACCCCTTTGATCTCCGGATGAGCTTCATCGCCGAAAATCAAAATATCGTATCCTTGAGCACTCATCTCTTCACAAATTTGCTGTGGCTTGGTGACGTAAGGACACGTTGCATCGATGACATTTACCTGACGCTCATTTAACAGAGAAAGTTCTTCTTTCGGAATTCCGTGGGTACGGATAACTGCCGTATCGCCTGCGCGAAAACTGTTCAAATTTTCACTCAACGCCACATTGAAATCGCGTTTAAGACGATCGATCTCGTTCGCATTATGAATCAACGGCCCATAGGTTGCCGAATTACGGTTTTCTTCCGCAATCTTAATGGCTCGCTTAACGCCAAAACAAAATCCATAATTCTCTGCTAATTGAATTTTCATCGTGTCACCTTGCTGCATTTTCCTAAGAGATCAAAAAAGTTCGGAAATGAAGTATTGATGCATTCCACATCTTCCACTTCCATCCCGCATTTCAATCCAGCTACCAAAAAACTCATGGCGATTCGATGATCCCCATAACTGTTGAGCGAAGCTTTTCGAAGAACGCCACCGTTCACAGCATACCCATCAGGATACTCTTGGGTTTCAATACCGCAAAGATTGAGATTATCCACGACCGTTTTAATACGGTCGCTCTCTTTTACCCGCAGCTCTTCGGCATTTTTGATAATGCTTTTCCCTTCTGCGCACGCCATTGCAATCGACAATGCCGGCAGTTCATCGATCAGCCATGAAATGTTTTTCTCGACGATAACCGCCTTCAGCGGAGCATATTTAACCGTAATATTTCCGATAGGCTCGTACCGTTCATCGGTCAGGGTATACGTGATATCGGCACCCATACGCTCTAACACTTTAAATGCTTCAATACGGGTCGGGTTCAGGGTAACTCCCTCCAAAACCACACTGGAGTCGGGGGTGATTGCTGCCGCAACGGCAAAGAAGAAGGCACTGGAAGGATCAGCAGGGACACGAATGTTCAAAGGGTTAAGCGGCTTCTGCAGCGGCCAAATTTTCGTTTCTAACCCATTTATTTCCAAATGCGCACCCATACCCCCCAACATCCGCTCCGTATGATCACGGCTGAGTTCCGGTTCATAATAAGTGCAGACACCGTCCGCGCGTAATGCGGCCAAAATCATCGCACTTTTGACTTGCGCTGAAGCAATTTTAGATTCATAATCAAAGGCTTTAAGGGATGCTCCGCGTATTGAAAGAGGGGCCAAATCACCATCATTTCTCCCGTCAAGTTTTGCACCGATATTTCGTAGCGGCTGCGTAACCCGTTTCATCGGACGACGTTTCAGATACTCATCCCCCGTAAGGACAAAATGACCTACCGCTGATGAGAGAAGTCCGCAAAAAAGGCGCATACCTGTCCCCGAATTGCCGCAATCCAAAATCTCAGCACTCTCTTGGATTCCATTGGATCTAATGGTGATCACCGATCCGTCATCGTGAATCTCCGCTCCTAAATGGCCTACAATTTTAAGGGTATTGAGGGTATCTTCTGCCCGTAAAAAATTCTCGATACGGCTTTCACCTTCCGCAAGAACCGAAAACATTGCTGCTCGGTGAGAGATCGATTTGTCGGGAGCTATTGCATCACTGACAAATGCAAAAGAGGCTGAGGGTTCTACGCACGCCCTCATCATCGAAGCGTTACTCCCAGCTCCTCTTTCAGACCCGTTAAAATCCACTCGATTGCTGCTGTAATTTCTTCTTCTTCGAGTGTTTTTTCTTCGGACTGCAAGACAAAACGTAAACTGAGGCTCACGTAATCCCCTAAAGTTTCGGATGCGTATCTGTCTACGGGATAAAAACGTTTTACGTCACCGCTAGCATGCTTCGCGATAACACTCTTGATTGTTTCATAAGGGAGTGCTTTAGG
>JAUXSZ010000020.1 GCA_030679635.1 Sulfuricurvum sp.
GCTAAAGAGGCCAATACCGCACCGTTGGTGAGTAAATCGGTTTGATAATGGAGGGCATCGGCTTTGATGACCATATTCCTCGTTTGCTTGGCAACGTATCGTAAAAAAACGACTAAACCCGCCGTGATGACGATGGAAATAACCATAACGGCCAGCGAAGCATCAATGTGGGTAATGACACTTCCCTGAACCATTTTTGATATCGCTTCATAGAGGATGAACAGCGCGGAAAGGCTGATGATAGTCCCCTCGATGACTGCGGCAAGCGGTTCGAGTTTACGGCGGCCGAAATTGAATTTTTCATCGGGTTCTTTGTCGGAGTTGTGAAGGGCAAAATAGTTAAAGGCAGAGACCACGAGGTCCAACAACGAGTCGATGGCAGAGGCCAAAACAGCAACAGAACCGCTGATGACACCAACGGTGAGTTTCAAGGTCACAAGGATAAATGCGACGCTACTGGAAATAAGGGTGGCTTGTTTTTCAATTCTCATGATAAGATTTTAGCGAACTATTGTTAAAATCTTCTCTTTTAAAGTGAGGTGATTGGGTGGATTTACAAGCGGTTCGCACGGAGCGCGAGGGATGGATGAAATGGAAGAATATTGCACCTCTGCGCAATGCATTGGAGAAACTTCCCTCCATTGAGGCTACGGTTAGATTGGAGAATACAGTGACACTTTCGAGTGATGAAGCTGTAGATTTGGATGCGCTTGAGAAAACAGCTCGGTTAATGATGCCGTGGCGTAAAGGGCCGTTTGATCTTTTCGGTCTTTTTATCGACACGGAATGGCGCAGCGATCAAAAATATAATTTTCTCCGTCCCCATTTTAATTTGCACGGAAAAAAAGTCGCGGATATTGGGTGTAATAACGGCTACTATATGTTCCGATTTCTCGAAGATGCCCCCGCAAAAGTCGTCGGATTTGACCCATCCGCTCTTTTTAAATCCCAGTTTGATTTGATCAACCATTTTGTTAAAAGCGATATTGTCTATGAACTTTTGGGTGTAGAACATCTCCCCTTTTATGAAGAAAAATTTGACGTTATTTTTTGCTTGGGTGTTTTGTACCACAGAAGTGATCCTATCGCGATGCTAAAAGCACTTTTTCAAGGGCTTGAAAAGGGGGGAGAACTCTATTTGGATACGTTTATCATCGACGGAGAGGAGCCGTATGCCCTTTGTCCCGAAGCTGGATATTCTAAGATTACGAATGTTTATTTTGTCCCGACGCTCAAAGCGTTGGAAAACTGGTGTACTCGAGCCGGATTTTCAGGCTTTGAAGTACTGGGAACGGTAGTGACAACATCGG
>JAUXSZ010000024.1 GCA_030679635.1 Sulfuricurvum sp.
ATTCCTATGATAATCATACTGTCAGTAGTGTGTCCCATCGCTAAAGACAACAGTGCCGCTGCAATTAGGATCGCGACGATAGGACTCTTGAACTGGCTTATAAAAATCGCTAAGAATGAGCGCTGTTCATCTGTTAAAAGATTACGTCCATAGAGACGCTGGCGGCTTAACGCTGAAGCAGCTTCAATCCCTGAGGGGGAACTGTGAAGTAAAAGGTAGAGCTCCTCAGGTGATTTTGAATGAGGAGCTTCTGCTGATCCTATCATGATGTATTTTTCTCCTTAAACAAATTAACGAACAATCAGTTTGACATTATCCGATTTTGTCCTCATTTTTAGCCACGCTTCGATTTTTTTATGTTCATTTGCTGTAAGTCGTTTTTGTGCATTGGCATTAAGAATTAGACGATTGACGCTGAGGTTGTGTTCAACAGCAGTCGGATCATAGCTTCGAGAGAGAAGAACGTTATTGACTTTTGGGAAAAGGGTTTCCAGTTCATTGGGAACAGCGGTATAGTATTCACGGTCACCTGAGAGAAGACGAATCTGATCTTTGAGCTTCTCAACTTCTTTTGCCTTTGTTTCTAAATTTGCTTTGGTATTTTTATAGAGATCGGCAATAATATCGGCTTTTAATGTGGTCACATCGACGTCTTCACGTTCTCCGTTTTGGTAGATTTTGAGTTTGGCACTTTCCAATCCGGCATGAATCAGCCCCATGCTAAGATGATCTAACTGCTCTTGAGGAACGTGATCCCCGATTAAAAAAACTTTAATCATTTGGTTTTTTGGATCTATTTTTACTTGGGCGACATCGGTATTTTTAAAGCGGAGCTGTTCGCTTACAAAGACACCTGCTTTGGCTTTAAAGACCTCGTCTCCTACAAGCTGATAGGCCAGATAAGAGCTAGGAAGAATGGTTAAGATGACGACGACGGCAATGTATCGTTGGGCTTTTTTGGCAATTTCAGGGTCAACGTATTTTTTTTCATTTAAATTGAATACACGGACTATCATAAAGGATGCTAAAGCAATAAAGACGAAGTTGATAGTATAAAGATAAAAAGCTCCAAAGAAGTAACTCCAATGCCCGGTTGCCAATCCAAAGCCTGCGGTGCACAATGGCGGCATAAGTGCTGTCGCGATGGCAACACCTGGAATAACATTGGTTTTTTCCTTTCGTGTTACTGCCACGATTCCAGCTAATCCACCAAAAAGTCCGATCATCACATCCCAAACGGTTGGCATGGTCCGGGCCAATAGCTCAGATCGTGCCACATCAAGAGGTGAGATTAAAAAATAAATAGTCGAAGTAAGAAGTGCGATAAGGGTTGCAATGGCGAGATTTTTAAACGCACTGCGGATCAAAGCAAAATCATTAATTCCTGCACCGTATCCAATCCCCATAATCGGTCCCATCAGAGGAGAAATTAACATGGCACCAATGATTACAGCCGTAGAATTGACGTTTAGACCGATGGATGCGACGAGAATGGCGAACATTAAAATCCAAAGATTGGCCCCTTTCATAGAGACATCACCACGGATTCTCGCGTCAATCACATCATCATCAGCCTTGTCATCAGTAAGGCTTAATCGATCACGAATAATATCTTTTAGATTCAACCAGACACGGTGTTCTTTG
>JAUXSZ010000026.1 GCA_030679635.1 Sulfuricurvum sp.
ACCCCTCCTCTACCGAACACGTAAACGATCGGCGTATTTTCGGCGGCAATCCGACCGGTATTTTCGAGCTGAACAACATCAAATACCAATGGGCCTACAACCTCTGGGAGATGATGCTCAATAACACATGGTTCCCCAAAGAGGTCGATATGACCCGCGATGCCGTGGACTACAAATATCTCACAGAGATGGAGAAAACGGCCTACGACAAAGCCCTCTCGCAGCTTATTTTTATGGATTCACTCCAAACCAACAACATTATGGACAACATTAACCCCTACGTTACCGCTCCTGAGATCAATCTCATTTTGGTCCGTCAAAGTTTCGAAGAGGCACTCCATTCTCAAAGCTATGCCGTTATGGTCGATTCGATCAGCCAAAACAGCGAAGAGATTTATCAGCTTTGGCGCACCGACATGATGCTAAAAACCAAAAATGACTCGATCGCGGCACGTTACGATGAACTGGCGAATGATCCAAGCGAGAGCGCCTTTCTCAAAGCCTGTTTCGCCAATCAAATCCTCGAGGGGATCTATTTTTACAGCGGTTTCACCTACATCTACACCCTTGCCCGCTCCGGAAAAATGCTCGGAAGCGCACAGATGATCCGCTTTATCCAGCGCGATGAAGTGACCCATCTGGTCCTCTTCCAAAACATTATCAACACGCTGCGCCGTGAACGTAGCGACCTCTTTACCGAAGCGCTGATTGAAGAGGTCTACGACATGTTCCGAAAAGCCGTGGAACTCGAAAGTGCTTGGGGGAAATACATCACGCAGGGGCAGATTCTGGGACTGACCAACGAAATCGTGGAGCAGTACATCCAATATTTGGCCGACGTCCGCCTCCATGCCGTTGGACTCAAACCTCTCTACAATGTTTCTAATCCTATCAAATGGGTCGATGACTTCAGCAAATTCAACGACCAAAAAACGAACTTTTTCGAGGGAACCGTCACCAATTATTCCAAAGGAAGCCTCAGCTTTGACGACTTCTAAAACGCGCCCCATTGCGACGCTCTGCTTTCCCGTAGATCCTCTCTTTGAAAAAAACCTAGAGCATCTTCTAGAGCTCGTGGCTCAAACTCCCCCCGACGCTATCATCGTCGCACCGGAAGTATGTTTGAGCGGTTTTGCTTATGACCGTTTTGCCGAAGCGGCGGCATTTACCCCCATCGCTCTGCAGCAGCTGCTCGAAGCCGTGTCCGATCGACTCCTTATTTTCACCGCGATTACCCAAACGGATGGGAAGTTTTATAACATTGCCTATGCCCTTCACGATGGGGCTATTCTTCACACCCAAGCCAAGGCAAAGCTTTTTGCTCTAGGGGGGGAAACGGACCATTTTGCGGCAGGGGCTGAGGGAAATATCGTGGCGTTTGACTTTCAGGGGATTAAAATCGGTATCCTGATCTGTTTTGAGCTCCGGTTTAAAGCGCTGTGGCAGGCTCTTGAGGGGTGCGATATTATCGCCATCCCTGCTCAATGGGGAAAACTGCGAAGCGACCATTTCGTCACCCTCACCAATGCCCTGGGAGTCATGAACCAATGCTACGTCGCAGCCTCCGATGGATTTAATGAGGACACCAGCGGCATGAGCGGCATCATTACCCCCTTTGGGGCAGAAATCCGCAATAATGGAAATGAGGTGCTCACCTCTCATTACGACGAGCGTACCCTCCTCTCCATGCGCCGCTATTTAAACGTAGGGATATCCCGTGACCGATAAAGTAACCAAAATAAAAACCACTCGGATGGCCGAAGAGATCGCCAAAAAATTTGCTCTTCAAGAGAGTATTAAAAACGCCCTTATTCAAACCAACCGTGAGGCATTCGTCCCACTCTCCATGCGCCACAACGCTTACCGTCTCGATGCTCTCCCTATCGGTGCGCAGCAATACATCTCCTCGCCCCTAACCGTCGCGAAAATGACCCAGTACCTGAGCCCAGAGGGGTGCGACAGTGTTTTGGAAATCGGATGCGGCAGCGGGTATCAAGCAGCCGTTCTCTCCCGTATTTTTCGCCGTGTTTTCACCATTGAGAGGATCGAGTCGCTTCTGCTGGAAGCAAAAGAGCGTTTTCGCAACCTCAAACACGGCAATATTCATACCCGTACCGATGATGGTCAAAACGGGTGGGAACAATACGCCCCGTTTGACCGTATTTTGTTCTCTGCCTCAGCACGGGCCATTCCCCAAAAACTCTTCGACCAGCTCAAAGAGGGGGGAATTTTGATCGCCCCGATGGAGCGGGGACGGGAGCAGATCATCACCCGATTTACCAAACAAGGGGGGAAGATTATGGAAGACGCCCTCGAAGTATGTGATTTTGTCCCCATTTGCGACGGAGTAATACGATGAACGATCAACGCGAATTTTGGAACGAACGCTTCGGACGCGAGGGGTACTTTTACGGTACCACTCCCAACCGTTATCTCGCCTCGCACATTGATGCTCTTTCCCCGAATCAAACGATTTTATTCCTGGGTGAGGGGGAGGGGAGAAATGCCGTGTATGCGGCCACGTGCGGCCATACGGTCACGGCGCTGGATGCGGCGGAGATAGGACTTGCCAAGACAGCCCTCCTCGCACAGAACAGAGGGTTTGAAATTTCGCTGATCCATACCGATCTAGAGTTCTGGACCCCTTCTCAGAAGTACGACGCCATCATGTGCTCCTTCCTCCACCTCGTCGAACCTCTGCGCAGTGAAGTGTTTGCCAAAGCCATAGAACATCTCAATACGGGAGGGGTGTTCGTCGGGGAGTTTTTCTCGATTCATCAGCTCCCCAAAAATACCGGCGGTCCCAAAGATACCGATTTGCTCTACACCGCACATGAGCTTAGCTCTATTTTAAAACCCTTGCCGTGCGATATTCTTCACCTCGCTGAAACGGATACCGAGCTGCGCGAGGGAACGGGGCATATCGGTCTGGCCTCCGTCGTCCAGATGAAAGTGCAGAAACAATGAGCCTTCCCGAAGCTTTTAGCGAACGTCTTCGCCAAATTGTCCCCCTTTCTCAAATCGAGGCTGTTCTCAAAACCTTTGATGCCCCCAAGCAGGTCACGTTTCGTGTCAACACTCTGAAATCCTCCCCAGCAGAGCTCGAGGGGGAACTGGAAGCTGCCAACATCCCCTACGAACGCATCGGGTGGCTAGAGGGGGCCTATCGAATCTCCCCCACGGACAAACTCCGACTCACCCAAATCGACGCTTTTTATCAGGGGAGGCTCTACATCCAGAACCTGGCGTCGATGGTCGCTCCGATGATGTTGGCACCGCTCCCCGAGGAAACCGTCCTTGATCTCGCCGCCGCCCCCGGTGGGAAAACGCTGATGCTGGCGGGAATGATGAAGAACACGGGCTGGCTCTCTGCCGTGGAGCCCTCCCGTGAGCGCTTTTTCCGTCTCAGAGCCAATCTGGAAACCCAAGGGGTCACCAACGCCCACACCTACATGACAGACGGGCGCAGTGTGGGGAAAAAATGCCCCGAGATGTTTGATCGGATCATGCTCGATGCCCCCTGCTCTTCCGAAGCGCGTTTCAAAACCCATGAACCCAAATCGATGTCGTTTTGGAGTATCCACAAGGCCAAAGAGACCTCCAAACTCCAGCGCCGACTTCTCCTTTCGGCCTATGACGCGCTCAAGCCCGGAGGGAAACTCCTCTATTGTACCTGTTCCTTTTCTCCCGAAGAGAACGAAAGCCCTCTTCAGCATCTCTTAGAACGTCATGGAGAGCATTTAAACACCCTCCCCCTCATCTTACCCTTCGACAATATTCAAAAGCCTTTGGAGCGGTGGGGAAAAGAGATCTTTGACGTACGGATTCAAAATGCGGTGAGGATTCTTCCGACCGATACGATCGACGGATTCTTTTTGTGTTTGCTGGAAAAAAAATAGAAAAATAAATCAAAATTTCTTTTCGATATAAACCATATCATAATTCGATCCGCCGCGCCGGACCTTATTGATCAAGCCAAAAATCCCTGAGCGGTGTTTTAGTGCATATCCGAGATAAATATCCTTCCAGTCCGGAACATGCAGCAATCTGCCGATATCGACATCGACGCTCGCATCAAGGTAATTCAAAAATTTCGATGTATTGCTCTTTTCTTGCGCTGCTTCAAACTGTTCTACTATCGGAATCCCCGATGCCATTGAGACGCCTTCTCCCATCCCGATACGGGCTCTATTCTCCCACGCATCAATGTTATAGTAGGCTTTAACGTAAAGGGTTCCTTCCCAAAAATCGTTTTGATAGCCGTTTTCGAAGAACCGATACATCGCCCCTTTGAGATAAATATCGATGGGGAGGTTCCACACGTCATGCGACAATAAATACCCTCCATCGATCCCTAATACATGAGTTTCTGCATCATCGAATTCACCTTCGCCGCTAAAGATTTTGCCAAAATCATTTTTATCGGCCTTTCCCCACCCCAGACGAAGTGAATAGTTATCATCCCCAAAGACGAGGAGACCTAATAGTGCTAATAGTGTAATTATTTTAATAATATTGATACCTTTTATCTTATGAACGAGTGCGTTACTCGCTAAAAGAGAGCTCTTCGTAACCCATTGATGATCCTATGATGTAGAGCGGCGCTTCACTAACACGGCTGTTATAGCTTCCGATTGCAACCCCACATTTTCCAGGTTCTATCTCGATCGTAATCCCATCAGACATATCGAGTGTTTGTAGGACGTTATCGCTCACTAGCTTCGCATCACGTACACCGTCAATTTGAAAACGAACATCAATCCAGTCATATCCGCGGGCAATATCCTGAACACTAAAGCGTATTTCAATGGAAGTAGGAGACAGGGGATTTACGGAGCGGATTTCACCCTCACGGGCAAAATCAATGCGTGCTAAAAGTGATTTAAGTGAGGATCCACTCAGGGGCTTTACTGGCACCCATCACACTCCATCGATCTGTCTTGCGTCTGTGCAACCGCTTCGGGCGACTGAGAGCGGAGATAATAGGTCGATTTGAGTCCCAGCTTCCAAGCCAGCATGTAGATGTCGTTGAGGTACTTACCGCTCGCTTTATCTAACGTGATAAAGATGTTGAGGCTTTGCCCCTGATCGATCCATTTTTGACGGATCGCCGCAGCTTTGACCAAAATCGTTTGATCCAAATCGTAGGCAGGGGTGTAATATCCCCACGTATCCGGATTCAGGTTCGGAGCGACGACCGGGATGAGCCCTGAGAGATTCTCTTCAAACCATTTGCGCTTGTAGATAGGCTCAATCGTCTGCGTGGTCCCCGTGAGGATCGAAATGGAGCTCGTAGGCGCAATCGCCATCAGATAGCCGTTGCGCATCCCCTGTTTCTTGATTGTTTCACGTAGAACATCCCACTCATAGTTAGGGGCAAACAAGCCGCCGCGATCAATCAGGTTTTGCACCTCTGCCGTTGCGTGATCCATAGGGAGGATTCCGCGCTGCCATTTTGATCCCTGAAACTCAGGGTACGACCCTTTTTCAACTGCCAAATCCGAGGATGCTTTGATCGCGTTGTAGCTGACCGCTTCCATCACTTCATCGATTTTGTCAAAATGTTCTTGGGATCCCCAAACAATCTTCTGGTTTGCCAGCATCTCTGCTTCACCCATAACACCCAAACCGATAGAACGGCTGCGCATGTTTGTCCGTTTTACTTTCTCAAGCGGGTAAAAGTTCAAATCGATAACATTGTCGAGTGCCCGAATAGCGATCGGGACGATCCGATCAATCTCTTCTTTCGTATGGATACGGGACAAATTGACGGAACCCAAGTTACACACGGCGGTTGCCCCGTCGACTTTCTCTTTTTCAACAATGTAAACAGGAAGTCCGCCCAATGAGTCCAATGCGGTCACTTTATTCGCCGGTTTTTCGATTCCGCTGTCGACTTTGACAATCTCGTCTTCTTCATACGTGACAAACGTGCCGTCTTCAAATTTGATTTTGATCAGATAATGGTTCGGCTGAGTATTTTGGAAAATTTCCGTACACAGGTTTGAACTTCGGATAATTCCGTAATGATCATTCGGGTTAGCTCTGTTAGCACTGTCTTTGAAACACAAGAACGGGCTTCCCGATTCAAAATAGCTGGTTAAGATTTTTTTCCAAAGATCTTTTGCTTTGGTATGCTCTTTTATAATGGTTGCATCTTGCTCAAGCTCTACGTAGCGCTTCTCAAATGCATCGCCATAGAGTTCCGTCAGTTCTTTTACGTCAAACGGATCGAACATCGTCCAAATACCGTCATCCACAACCCGCTTCATGAACATGTCGTTGATCCACAGTGCCGGAAACAAATCGTGTGCGCGACGACGCTCTTCCCCGGAGTTCTTCTTGATATCCAGAAAATCTTTGATGTCCATGTGCCACGGCTCGAGATAAACGGCAATAGCCCCCTTGCGGGTTCCCAGCTGATCCACGGCGATAGCGATATCGTTCGTGATCTTCAAGAAGGGTACAGTCCCCCCCGCCGCATTCTTGTGACCGTCGATAAACGATCCCATGGCGCGTACTTGCGTCCAGTCCCAACCGATTCCTCCGCCGAACTTGGAGAGCAATGCCATCTCTTTATATCCATCGAAAATCCCTTCGATGTTGTCAGGACTTGAACCGATATAGCATGAACTGAGCTGATGACGGGTCGTGCGGGCATTGGAGAGTGTAGGGGTTGCTAACATCACTTCAAATTTTGAGAGCATGTCGTAAAACTTTTTTGCCCAACCCATGGCATCCGGCTCGTTCTGCGCCAAAAACATCGATATGGCCATAAACATATGCTGCGGCAACTCGATCGGATCACCTTGTCGGTCTTTGATCAGATAACGGTCATACAGCGTCTTAACACCCAAATAGTTGAATTCCAAGTCACGATCGGCGACGATGTACGCATCCAATTCTTCTAAATTGAATTTTTCTTTCAGCCCAAGAAGGATTCTTCCCTCCCCCTCACACCGTTCAAAGTAGTGTTGAAGAGTTCCGTAACCGGTAAAGCCGTTGACCCGATGATACAAATCATAAAGGAAAAGACGTGATGCAACAAACGTCCAGTTCGGACTGTCAATATCGATTTTATCAACAGCCGTTTTGATCAGCGTATGTTGAATCTCATTGCTCGTAATACCGTCTCTAAATTGGATCTGTGCATCTACTTCGAGTTCACTCTGAGATACATTTATTAAACCTTTTACGGCTGCAGAAGTATATTTTTGAATTTTAGTAATGTCCAACGGCTCACGTCGGCCGTTTCGTTTGAGTATTGTTAACATCTGTATTCCTTGGCTCTAAAGAAGCATATTATAATCATTTTTATTTTAGTATTTCTTATAACAATTCAATGTTTTTTTCTGTCTATTATTTAAACACACGATTGAAAATATTATCCACGTTTTTAGTATAGTAATCGTAATTGAAACATTCACGTATTGCCTCTTCGCTTAGGCTTTGACGCAACTCTTCGTCATCCAACAAAAATTGCAAATACAAACTCTCGCCCTTTTCATTGATCGCCGTTTTGCCCTGCTGCAACCCCTCCCATACTTTCATCGCATTGCGCTGAACGATACGGTAGGCATCTTCACGACTCACACCCTTGAGCGGTAATTCCAATAACACACGCTGTGAAAAGACCAAACCGCCCGTTAGGTTTAGATTACGCATCATATTTTCAGGATAGACTACCAAATTAGCAATAACATTACTAAAACGGTTGAGCATAAAATCAGATGTTATAAAGGAATCAGGGAGCCAAAATCGCTCTGTAGAGCTGTGGGAAATATCACGCTCATGCCAAAGAGCTACATTTTCCATCGCAGGGATAACATAGGCGCGTACTATGCGCGCGAGCCCTGTGATATTCTCACTCAGAATCGGATTACGTTTGTGCGGCATGGCGGAAGACCCTTTTTGCCCTTTGGCAAAAAACTCTTCACACTCATACACTTCCGTTCGTTGCCAATGGCGTACTTGTACCGCAAATTTTTCGATGGAACTCGCTAACAATCCTAACGCACAAGCAAGGCGGGCATAACGATCACGCTGGATAACCTGGTTCGATGCAGGTGCCGCTTTTAGCCCTAACTCTTCACATGCATACTCTTCGAGCTCTAACGGCGCGTGAGCAAAGTTTCCCATCGCTCCCGATACTTGACCCACCGCGATGACCTCCATTGTTTGCTCCAAGTTTGTGAGGTGACGCGCCATCTCATCGTACCATACCGCTAACACCAAACCAAACGTAATCGGCTCACCATGGATACCATGGGATCGTCCAACCATTAGCGTCATTTTGTGTTCATACGCTCTGACCTTGATCGACTCCATGACCATCTTCACATCACTGATGATCAATTCCAACGAATCACGCATCTGCAATGCTACGGCTGTATCTACCGTATCCGAAGAGGTCATCCCGTAGTGAAACCATCGACTCTCACTGCCCAACGTTTCGGATACCGATGTTGTGAAGGCAATAAGATCATGTTTGGTTACCGCTTCGATCTCATCGATTCGCTCAATACTAAACCCTGCATTTTTAACAATTTTTTGGGCATCCTCATCAGGAATCAATCCCAAACGGTTCCATGCTTTTACCGCTGCTATTTCAACATCAAGCCATGCTTGATATTTTGCCTGCATGGTCCATTTCGATTTCATCTCTTCTCGTGCGTAACGTTCAACCATCTTTGTTCCTTGAATGTGCTAAAATGCGCGATAAATTTGCGCTAGATACTATGTATTTAGTTTATCCAACCCTCCCTTATAAAGGAATATATTTTGCCGTTCGTCACCAAAAAACTCCACGCTCCTACACGCCAAAAAGCCTTTTTATTCCTCATCAGCGAACTGGGACTTGCTCAGCATGAGACACAACGTCTTATTGCCAAAGGACGACTTACCCAAAACGGCGTAGTGATGAGCAATCAGGCCGGATACATAGAGGGCGATTTTGAATTCATCTGTTTTGAGCCGTTATCACAAGGGTTAGAACCGACGTTTGTCGCTAACGATTTTGCCGTTTACGACAAACCAAGCGGCGTATTGGTACACCCCCAAAGCCGACGCACCCCCTATTCTCTTAGCGATGAGATCAAACACAAGTTTGGACATGATGCTAACGTCGCTCACCGTATCGATCAAGAGACGAGCGGGTTGGTTCTGGTTTCTCGCAACAAAGCGAGCGAACGTGTTTTAAAACTCCTGTTTGAAGAACGTGAAATCACCAAGCGATATTTGGCAATGGTACACGGTCATCTAGAACATCCTCTCGATATTCAAGAACCCTTATTGCGCAAAGAAGACGTTTGCACTTTGGTGCGAATGGTGGTAAAGGTTCATTCTGACGGCAAAGCATCCCGTACCTTTATTAAGCCCCTTCAATACTTCCCCGAACTTAACATGACTCTCGTGGAGGCATCTCCTCTGACAGGCCGTACACACCAAATACGGGTCCATTTGTTTCACGTGAAACATCCAATCGTCGGTGATCCCATTTATGGACAAGATGAAGCAGATATTATAAGATTTTTGGACAAGGAGCTAACCCCCGAAGAACGCTTGAGCAAAGGAGGAGCAAGCAGATTACTGCTTCATGCACATTCTCTAGAGTTTGCCTATGAGGGAGAAAATTATCATATTGTTTCGAAAGAAGATTTTATTACAACGTGTTTTAAGGCGATGAAAATCGACGGTGTTTCTATACCGTCTCTTTGATGTAGCGGTTGCGCTTCGCCTCTTTGATCCGGTTAATCTCAACCATAATGTATCCATCGATGCAGTTGTTGAAATCAACATCGATTCCAAAATCGATAAATTGAACTCCTCCCTCTTCACACAATTCGCTGTATTGCTTATAGAGAGTAGGCACAGCTGCATCAAATGTTTTGAGATAATCTTTCAAAACTCTAAAGTCGTGTTCGTAATCGTCCCCCGAAAATATTTTAGCAAATTCTTCTTTGACATTATCCGAGAGATGAAAAGGGGATTTTGCTTTTAGGTACGTATGCTTAGAACCAAAATAAAGGGTGTAAAAATAGACAAGAGCTTCTTGTGCATGCTTGGCATAGGTTCCCGATATGCTCACCGGTCCAATCATGTATTTAATATGGGGATTATGGCTAAGGTACGCACCTATCCCCTGCCAGAGGTAATCAAGCGCCCTGCTCCCCCAATACTTTGGCTGAACAAAGCTGCGTCCCAACTCTATCGCATCTTCCAAAATTGG
>JAUXSZ010000038.1 GCA_030679635.1 Sulfuricurvum sp.
AAGGTTAGAGAAAAATTTTCCTCTCAATGAATTCAATGACCTTCATGAGCATTTAGAGCGTACCTTGCGGTCCAATGTAACGGCAAACGATCAACTCAGCAATCTTTACAATTATTATACGCTCCGCTCCAATGATCGAATGAATCGCAGTATCTATATACTAACGATTATCTCTGTTATTTTCTTACCGCTCAATCTTGTCGTTGGATTTTTTGGCATGAATACAGGGGGGCTTCCATTTCAAAAGACAGAACTCGGGACAACGTATGCGTTTGTAACCATGATTTTATTTGCAGCCGGATTGGTAGCGAGTGTGTTTTTGAAAATTAAAAGAGACTAAAAGGGGATAGAAGTTAGAGATAGATTGCCGCAAAATGCGGCAATTGAAAGTTATTTTCTACGAATTTCTTTGATACGTGCTTTTTTACCAGCAAGATCACGAAGATAGAACAATTTAGCACGACGAACACGGCCACGACGAAGAACTTCAATCTTTTCAAGACTGTCACTGTAGATAGGGAATACGCGCTCGATACCGATTGCGTTAGCACCGATTTTACGAACTGTGATAGTTCGACCAGTGCCTTCTCCACGAATAGAGATACAAACACCCTCATAAATCTGAGTACGTGATTTCTCACCCTCGGAAATGATTACAGAAAGACGGACAGTATCACCTGCACGGAACAGGGGAATATTTTTGCCTTCCATTTGTGCTTGCTCAAAGCTAGCGATGTATTTATTTTTCATAAGACGTCCTTATTTTATGCTTTAGTAGCTGTTCAGGTCTGAAATATTTTGTTTTACATTCAGACATAGCTAATTTTAGTGCTTGAATTTTACTGTGATTTCCCTTTAAGTATTCTGATGGAACACCCAAATTGTTGTATATCGGCGGCTTTCCGAAAGAAGGTGCTTCTAAAAGTGGCGTTTCGAAACTTTCGGTTTCCAACGACTCACTGTTGCCAAGGACACCCTCAATATTTCGAACGATCGCATCGGTCATAACAAGCGATGGAAGTTCTCCTCCCGTGAGGACATAATCTCCAATGCTGAAGACTTCATCCGCAAAGGCTTCAATCACCCTCTCATCGATCCCCTCATAGCGACCGCTCACAAACACGATATGTGATTTATTCGCTAATCGCTTTGCATCATTTTGGGTAAATTGCTTTCCAACAGGTGCTGCAAAAATGATATAAGCATCATCATCCAGCGTCGATAACGTATCGAATAAAGGCTGCGGAGTCATAACCATACCTGCCCCTCCGCCTACACACGTATCATCTACTTTTGAGTGCTTTGATACGCTGTAATCTCTCGGGTTGAGGAAAGAAATTTGAAACTTACCGGACTCAATCGCACGCTTGAGGATTGAGTCTTGAAAATAACCCTCTATAAGATTCGAGAACAGCGTGATATACGTAAAATGCATCACGATGCTTCTAACAAATCCAAACCACCCTCAACCATGATTTTTTTCGTCTCTAAATCCGTTTTGAGAACAAAACGATTGATGTAGGGAATTAAAAAAGTTTCCGGTAGTCCTTTAGCCACTAAGGTTCTGTCGGTTTTTACCAAAAGATAATCCTGTGGCCCTATTCGCTCAATCTCTTCCAATATTCCCAATGGCAGATCACCCTCAAAAACGTTCAAACCGATTAGGTCAAACCAAAAAAATTCACCTTCTTTTAAAGGGCATCTCTCTCGAGTTGCCTCATAAGTGGTAAACAGTTTCGCATTTGTTAACGTCTTGGCCGCTTCTGGCGTATCATAACCGACAACATGAACAAGTTCACGATCAGGATTGTAACTGGCAAGGGTGATCGTGGAACCGTTTTCAAGAGTAAAGGTTGCATTTTTAGCAAACTGCTCCGGAAAATCGGTAAAAAGGTTCAGCTTCATATCGCCCTTCAGGGCTACCGTGCGGCCAATCGTGGCGACATGAAGTAAACTGGAATCAGGAGAATTACGAAATCGGTTCGACATTGATACGGTAACTCTTACCATCTTTGGCTTTGCAGCCTGAAATAACGGTTTTAATCGCACCAATCATCTTTCCCTCTTTGCCTATAAGCTTGCCCACATCCGCTTGATTAGCGTGCAGTACAATCTCAGTCACTTCATCGCCCTCATACGTATCTACCCTGATCTCTTCAGGATACGACGCAATTAATCGCGCGAATCCGGCGACGAAGTCGGCTACCATGATTATTTACCGGTAATTTTTTTAACGCGGTCAGACAATTGAGCACCAACACTCATCCAATACGCAAGACGATCTTCGTCTACTTTAACCGTTGAAGGCTCTGTCATTGGGTTGTAGTAACCGATCAATTCAATCCAACCACCATCACGACGCTTACGGCTGTCTGTTACAGCAATACGGTAGAAAGGTTGTTTTTTACGTCCCATACGGGTTAAGCGAATGACTGTTGCCATGTTATATCCTTTTGTGTTTAAAAAATAACGCACAAGTAGCTTAGATGCCTGTTTTACTCATTAAAGTAAAAGAAAAGTGTCTAAGCTGCTTTCTTAGCGTTTGAGCATAAATGCTGCGCTGTAGTCTCTGTTGAGCTTACAGCGCAGCATTTAATCATTAACGCGGAATCCGCGCCCCTTGCATCTGACCCATCATATTTTGTAGGTCCTGCATCCCTTTTTTGCCCGAAAAGCGTTTGGCCATTTTCGATGCATTTTTGAACTGTTTTAGAATGCGGTTTACATCTACGATGGTTAATCCGCACCCTTTTGCCAAACGGGCTTTACGAGTGCTATTGAGAAGCTCCGGATCTTCGCGCTCTTTCATCGTCATCGACGATACAAGGGCTTTTATCCGCTTTAATTCACCGGAGTTTTCCATATCGAAATCTTTAAGGGCAGAAGCCATGCCGCTCATACCGGGAATCATCCCCATAATCGATTTCATGCTTCCCATCTTCTTGAGGCTTTCCATCTGCTCTAAAAAATCGTTGAAATTAAATTCACCTTTTTTTATTTTACGCGTCAGCTCTTTTGCTTTTTTCTCATCAATAATCGAAGCAGTTTTTTCAGCTAGCCCTTCGATATCCCCAAGACCCATTAAACGGTTGACGATACGATCCGGCAAGAAAATCTCAAGATCTTCCATTTTTTCACCGCTACCGATAAAACGGAGAGGAACCTGTATCTGAGAAGCGATCCCTAAAGCGACTCCCCCTTTGGAGTCTCCATCGTACTTGGTAAGGATAACCCCATCAATGCCGATTTTTTCATTGAAGCTCTCAGCGGTACGAACGGCATCCTGCCCGCTCATCGAATCGGCTACATAAAATATCTCATGTGGATTTGCCGCCGCTTTTACGTCGGCCAGCTCCTCCATCAAAGCATCATCAATGGCTAATCGTCCAGCAGTGTCGATCAATACGACATCCACCAACACTTTTTTGGCGTATTCCAATGCCCCTTTGACAACATCTACAGGACTCTTACTCGTTTCATCGGCATAAAGTTCGACTTCAATAGAAGCACAAACCTGTCGTAGCTGTTCAACGGCTGCAAGACGTTGAAGGTCAGCGGCTACGACCAAAACACGTTTTTTCTGACGCACTTTTAAAAAGTTCGCCAATTTACCCGTTGTCGTTGTTTTTCCCGAACCTTGCAATCCGGTCATCAAAATGACGGTCGGAGATACAGGAGCGTATACAAAACCCGTATTGCCTTTGACGTTTAAGAGTTCGTACAAAGAGCTGCGTAGGGCATCTAGGAATTGATCTTTGCCGATGGCAGTCAACTTCGTTTTAATCTCGACGGAATCAATCAAATCTTTGACCACTTTGTGGTGAACATCCGCTTTTAAAAGGGCTTTTTTAAGTTCGCCAAGTGCTTTGGTTAACGCTTTCTCATCGTCATGAAAACGAATTTTGCGTATCGCCGATGTAAATGATTCTGTCAGTGATTCAAACACTCATGCTCCTAAATCTCGCCTCTATACAGGGTCTAAAAAGTTCCGAATTATACCTGATTGTTACTTTACCGTCAATTAATTCCCGAAGTGGTCGAATACTTTTGGCTCCTGCGCTTCAAACGTTCTTCCCATTAAGATAACTTTGCGGGCATGCAACATGACTCTTTTCGACTGACGTCCGCCGTAGCTTTCGTCCCCGACAACAGGGAACTGTGCGTATTTAAGATGGGCACGTATCTGATGCGTACGGCCGTGATGGATGACAAGCTGAATCTTCGTCTTTTTACCCGATACAATGAGAGGAGTGACCTCCGTAATGGCAGGTTTCCCTTTTTTGGATACTTTGGTGTAGGCTTTATTGCCTGTTTTTTCCGTAATAAGAGGTTGATCGATGATAAACGATTCGCTCACGATTCCATCAACCCAGGCAACGTACTCTTTGTACACTTCGTCTTTTTTAAATGCTTCAATCGCTTTGAGACGAAACTCCTCATTTTTGACCAACATCAATACACCGCTTGTTTCGCGGTCAAGACGATGCAGCAGCTTTGCCCCTTTGAACTGTCGCTCAATCTCATCCGAATTAATAAATGCCGGCTTATCCACAACGATCAAATCGTCATTTTCAAAAATGGGACGTACCTTTTCGACTTTTTGGACAATAAATACCGTTTTCGGGCTGATTTCGCCTCGTGCAATCATCACTTTGGAATTGCCCACATAGACCAAACCGCGATCAATGTAGGATTTTGCTTCGGAATTCGAGATTCCTTCTTGTAATGACAATAATTTGTAGGCTTTTTCTTTCATAATTGACTCTCCGTTTTTAAATAATCAACAATACGCTCTATATCGATCGTTTCGCTAACTGTAGAGGGAGGCAGTGCTTCAGCGTTTACTAACGCCTTCGCAATACCTTCCGGTGCAACAAATTGCACATGATGGACATATTTAAACAGTTCACGCTGTAAAAATATATGCTCACCCGTAATAATTTTACATCCAAAATGGGCAGGCTCAAGAGGATTGTGCCCCCCGATAGGGGAAAATGCTCCACCAAGAATAGCCACATCACTAATCGCATAAAGATTATTGAGTTCTCCCATGACATTTACAAGGGTAATATCACACATTAATTCTGACGAATCGCTCCAGCGCTTTAGACTCATTGCCGGTGCTATTTTTTGTATTAAGCCGTATACTTTCTCAAACCGCTCCGGATGGCGCGGAACCATAAGGAGTTTAGCCTTGCCATTAAACTCTTTGTAGGCTAAAAAAGCACGAAGGATAGACTCTTCCTCGCCCTCGTGCGTACTCCCGGCAACAATCAATGTGCCCGCAGGCTTTGGATATACGCGTGTGGCGACGATTTTCTGTGCCAGCTTAATGTTGCCGACCACTTCAATATTTTTAGCCCCCAACGCGATAAAACGGACCATGTCTTCGCTGCTTTGACAAAAAATACGGTCACACTGCGCCAACAGCCGTTTATAAAACCATCGCATCTTGTAGTATTTTGAAAAACTACGCTCACTGATGCGTGCATTAAGGGCGATTACCCGAGCCCCTCTGGCGTGTGCGATACGAAAAAGAAGATACCAAAATTCTGCTTCCAGAACGACTACCACTCTGGGGGTTCGCATCCACAACCATAACCACAATTCATAAGGCAAATAACGCACCTGTGCGTGATAGTTTAACGCAGCCTCATAGCCCGTATGGGTAATCGCACTGATCGCTATTCTCGCATCTCCTAACAACTCTACTATCGGAGCTATTGCTTTTGCTTCACCCAGCGAGCATACATGAAACCAAAGATCATGCGGTTCGAAAGGAGCATTATTCCATAAAAAAAATCGGGAGGGAATGGATTGGCGATATTTTTTTTTAAAAGACAACACGATCAGAAAAGGGAGAGCCGCAACAAAAAGCAGTGCGGCGGTGAAAGTGTAGAAAAGGTCAAACACCTTCACGAGAGGTTTTAGGCCCCAATCTCGTCAGATGCAGGCTCAAGATACAAAAGACGTCCGCAATGGGGACACGTAGTAATCTCTTCGCCTTTAATGACTTCTGTGTAGACTTTATCACTCAGAGCCATATAGCATCCCATACACGCTTGATTGCGCACAGGAACCGCTGTCGTATTTTTAGCCCAACGACGGATTTTTTGGTAAAACGAAAGCCCTTTTTGGTTCATTGCGGCAACCAAAATTTCTTTTTTCGCGAAGATCACTTTACGGTCTGCATCGATTTTTGCCAATTTGACATCAACATCTGCTTTTACACCCGAAAGTTTCCCCTCTATTTCGTTTTCTTTCTCGGTAAGCTCATCAATTTTTGCTTGCTTATGCGCGATCAGTTTTTCCAAGCGAGCAATCTCTTCATTCGCAAAATTCACTTGCTCTTTGGCAATTTCCTCTTCAAGCTGAAGTGATTTCATCTCACGTTCCGTTTTTATCTCAGCACTTTTTTTGCTATTTTCTTCCAATTTTGCTGAAAGTTCTGCAAGATGAAGCTCGTTTTTTTGCTTTTTAATCTGTTCATCTTTGATCTCTTGGGCAAGCGCCGTAACGTCAGTTACGACAGAGTTTTTCATCGCCAAAAGTGCATCGTACTGGAGGTTTGCCTCTTCGATTTGTGGTTCGAACGCATCGATCTCTTTGTCTATCAGTGAGAGGTCAATAAGCTGCTCTAAATGTTTATTCATAAATTTCCTTTTCGGAGGTCCCCTCTACTCAATGATAGGTGAAGGGGTTATTCGATGGTGAAATTATAACACTCAATCCTAATTTTTCCAAGTGTGTTGCCAATATCTCTCCAAAATAGCGTTCACTCTCATAATGTCCGATATCCATCATCGACAACCCAAGCGCTTTTGCTTCCATTGCATCGTGATATTTTATGTCTCCTGTCAAAAAACAATCGGCTTCAATATTACGCATCAGTGAAGCACCGGAACCTGTCACCAATGCGCAAGAGCGGACATGGTCATGACATTTCACCGCTCTGATGGTGCTCAAGCCCAGTGCGATTTTTATCTTTTGGGCAAAAAGGTCAAAAGGCTCATCGATTCCCAAGTAGGCCACGAATCCCTCTTTTGCAATGATAGGGTATCCCAAAACTTTGGTTGCAACGTACTCATTGAGGTGCGTTTGGTCGAAATTGGTATGCATCGCGATATTGGTAATGTTTTTACGAATCATCGGAGCGATTAATTTCGCCGGATACTGGTTGAATTTGAGCTGTTTGAGCCCTCCGAAAATAATCGGGTGGTGGGTGATAAGAAGAGAATTCTCCGGTATGGAGTCAATCAGAGCCTCGTCGATATCGATAGAGAGGACAACTGTCGTAATTTCCTGCGTGAAATCACCTACCAATAACCCTGAGTTGTCCCAGCTCTCTTGTAGCTCAAACGGGGAAAGAGCATCTAAAAACGTGTAAATTTCTTGTACCGTCATTTCTCATAACTCCTTTTTTTTCGTTTGAGTCGGACATGTATCGACTGCGATCCGGAAAGGGGATCCGAATATTTGAATTCAAACTCACCCAAAGCTTCAATTAAATCGACCAATTTCTTGTAACCGTAACTGCGGGGATCAAACTCCGGCAATTTGTTGATCAAATTTTGTCCGATAGCCCCCATGTAGGACCATCCCGCTTCATTCGTCGTATCCTCAACGGCATTTCTCACCAACGCCAAAAGGGCTTTCTCGTCGTGCTTAATCTTGGCCGTTTGGGTCACGGCCGTTTGGGTTCGACGCAAGTTTTCGGTATAAATAAATTTATCGCATACGCCGATAAACGATTTGGGTGTCTTTTGTTCCCCGAATCCATACACTTTTATCCCAGATTCGCGAATACGGCTCGCCAGACGGGTGAAATCACTGTCACTGGAGACAATGCAAAAGCCGTCAAAATTTTTGGTATATAACAGATCCATTGCATCAATGATCATCGCACTGTCGGTCGCATTCTTCCCTGTCGTGTAGGCAAACTGCTGCATAGGATGCAATCCGTGTTGCAGCAACTCATGCTTCCACCCTTTGAGCTTCGTATCGGTCCAGTCCCCATAAATACGCTTGACACTCGCTATGCCGTGCGATGCAATCTCATCGAGCAATCCGGCAATAATAGAGGGCTGAGAATTATCGGCATCGATCAATACGGCCAAACGGGCTTGATTCTGATTCATTGGGCGCTCCTTAGGGTTTCCAACGCTTCGCGTGCCTCGGTCATTTCATTGTCCAGTTCTATGGCTTTTAGGTACATCTCTTCTGCTTTTTCCTTCTCTCCCAAATCGGCCAGAAGATTCGCGTAATTGTAATAGGTCACGGCGTAGCCATCATCAATTTTCAACGCTTTCTCATAATGCTCTTTTGCCAACATCAAAGAGCCTTTTGTACGATACAAGGAGGCAATGGCATTGTGGGTAAAATCATCGTTTTCATCCATGCTGAGTGAACGGTTATAGAGATCAATGGCCAATTGAATATCATCCCGTTTTGCATGGACATATGCCAATTTATTTAAAATCTCAAGATTCTTTGGCTCCGCCAGATAGGCTTCTCCCAATTTTTCTTGGGCGGTTCTTAGATCTCCGCTTTGATAGGCCTCGTCTGCTTCATGTAGAAGCCTATCCGTGTCCACAGGACTCCTTTGTTTTTCGCTTTCCGCCGGTGCGCTATCTTCCAACGATTGGACATGACGAAAAATCTGATACGCAAAATACAGCGTTGCTGCAAACATAATAATGGCAAATACGCTCATAAAACTCCCTTTTGTTATCAAAGTATAATATAATCACACAAACATAACAATAATGGTGCGACAAATGCTCAATAATCTTAAAGATCCAGCCCTCTATCTTAACCGTGAGCTTGCATGGCTCCAATTTAACACACGCGTACTCAATCAAGCCCAAGAAGAGTCCCTCCCCCTTTTTGAGCGGTTAAAATTTTTGGCCATTTACGGAACCAATCTCGATGAATTCTACATGATCCGTGTCGCAGGGTTAAAAAAACTGTTCAGTGCCGGCGTTAATGTTTCCGGCGCGGATCGCTTCACCCCGTTGCATCAGCTTCGCGGAATACGGGAGTATCTCCATAAAGAGCAGCAAGGCGTCGAACATTGCCTTCAAGGGATTATGCAAGAACTTGAAAAAGAGGGGATCTTTTTTAAATCCTACAAAGAGGTTACGCAAGCACAACGCCAAATCCTCCACCGTTATTTTTACGAAAATATTTATCCGGTCATCGTTCCCATCGCCGTCGATGCGACCCATCCTTTTCCTCATCTGAACAATCTAAGTTTTGGTCTTATCGTCAAACTTCGCGACAAAGATGATAAAAATGTGGAGCGCTATGGAATCGTCCGGATACCTCGAGTTTTACCGCGATTTGTCGATATCGACAACCGTATCTACGTCCCCATAGGAAGTATCGTATCGGAACATATTCATGATCTCTTTCCGGGATATGAGTTGATCAAATTTGCCGCTTTCCGTGTGACGCGTAATGCCGATATCGCGATCGAGGAAGAAGAGGCCGATGATTTTATGGAGATTTTGGAAGAGGGGTTGAAACTTCGCAAAAAAGGGGAATTGGTCCGATTAGAACTCAGTAATCATGCCGACGATGATCTCCTCAATTTTTTCAATCGCCATGCCAATGTCTACAAAGATGACATCTATCGATTCCAAACCTATCTCAATCTCGGAAGTCTTTGGCAAGTCGTCGGGAACAAAGATTTCGCCCATCTGACAAGCCCAAGTTTCAAGCCGCGCAATCTTCCTCCCCTGGATGCGGAAGAGAATTTATACGCCATTATGGACAAACAGGACCTCCTTCTTTTTCATCCGTTTGAGAGTTTCGAACCGGTTGTACGTCTCATCCAAACGGCTGCCAAAGATCCCGATGTTGTTTCAATCCGGATGACCCTTTACCGCTCCGGCTCTAAATCACTGATTGTCCAATCGCTCATAGCGGCTGCCGAATCGGGCAAACAGGTCACGGTAATGGTTGAGCTCAAAGCCCGTTTTGATGAAGAGAACAACCTCATCTGGGCAAAAGCGCTCGAAAATGCAGGGGCGCATGTCATCTACGGAATTACGGGGTTCAAGGTTCACGCCAAAGCAGCCCTCATCACTCGCCGTGTTGATGGGAAACTCAAACAATACGCCCATCTGGGAACAGGCAACTACAACCCCTCTACGGCGACCGTCTATACCGACATCAGCTACATGACGTCCAACGATGCTATCACGCATGATATGACCCGCTTTTTCCATTTTCTCACCGGTTTTAGTAAAAAAGGGAAGCTGAACGAACTTTACATGGCTCCGACACAAATCAAGCCGAAAATTCTCTCACTCATCCAAAATGAAACACGAATGGGAGCAGAGGGGGTCATCATCGCGAAAATGAATGCTTTGGTGGATGAAGACATTATCAAAGCCCTGTATAAAGCCTCCATCGCCGGTGTCAAAATTCAGCTTATCATCCGCGGCGTTTGCTGCCTTCGCCCAGGAATTCCAGGAATCAGTGAGAACATCCGAGTCATTTCTATCATCGGAAAATACCTCGAACATGCCCGAATTTTTTATTTTAAACACGCCACGCCTCAAACCTATATTAGCAGTGCTGACTGGATGCCTCGTAATCTACTGCGTCGCATCGAACTGTTGACTCCCATTGATGGTGAAGAGATTTCGGCCAAACTCATACAGATTTTGCAGTTGCAAATATCCGATAATGTTCTCGCCCACGAGCTCCAAAATGACGGCAATTACATCAAAGTGAAGCACGAGAGCAGCAGTGTTATTAACAGCCATCAGATTATGGAAACCCATACCAATAAAGTTTATAATTCGACCAAAAAACAAACACCAAACTATGCTCAACAGCTCACATCCCGCCTCTTTAAAGAGAGCTAATAAGGATATTTATGATCAGTAGTTACTTAAATTACTCCCCAGCGCTCAAAGATCGCGTCTGGATCGCCCCCTCTGCCGATGTCATTGGACGGGTGGAGATGGGCCAAGATGTTAGCATCTGGTTTGGATGCGTTGTTCGCGGCGATGTTCATTTCATCCGCATTGGCGATCGCTCCAACATCCAAGACTTAAGCATGGTTCATGTGACCCACCATAAGCGCGATGACATGAGCGATGGGCATCCAACCATCATCGGCAATGACGTGACGGTCGGCCACCGCGTCATGCTTCACGGCTGTACGATCGAAGATGCCTGTTTGATCGGAATGAGCGCTACGATCCTCGATGGAGCCGTTATCGGCAAAGAGTCGATTGTCGGCGCAGGTTCATTGGTCACGAAAAATAAAATTTTTCCTCCCCGATCGCTCATCATGGGAAGCCCTGCCAAAGTTGTTCGGGAGCTGAGGGATTAAGAGGTTGCCGAACTCTATGCTTCGGCAAAACGGTACGTATCGTTCAAAGAAAATTACCGCCTATCCAATGTCTGATTTCAATCTCGTTGTCGTCGCCGATATCCTCGGCATCATCGCCTTTGCGTTAAGCGGTTTTTTGATTGGCGTACGCCATAAGCTCGATCTTCTAGGGATCGGTATTGCAGCCTCCATCACCGCTTTAGGCGGCGGAGTCGTTCGTGATGCTATTCTCAACCGTACCCCTTTTGCCTTTATCGAATATTACCCTGCTATCACCGTACTTTCTACCATTTTTATCGCCTTTGCCTTTCGTCATAAGTTGAAGGACCAGATTGAACGGCAATGGCTTTTTGTCATCAGCGATACGATCGGACTGGTGGCCTTCAGCATCACGGGGGCATTGCTCGCTATGGATGCCGGCTTTAATTTTTTTGGGGTCATAATCCTCAGCTTTTTAACTGCGGTGGGGGGTGGAGTATTGCGCGATACGATGATCAATCAAGTTCCCTCGGTTCTCATCAGCGATTTTTACGGCTCTATTGCGTTGATTGTGGCGATATTACTCCTTATCACCAACGCCTTTGATGCGGCAGGAACCCTCACGGTCGCACTGATCGCAGCATTCGCCGTTTGCTTACGGCTGTTAGCCTACTACAAGCAATGGCACTTGCCAAAACTCTCTACGGAAAACACATGAAACTCTTTTGGAAAACTCTACTGATCGTCCTATTCATCACCATCCTCGATATTGCTCGCTATTTCGTTTATCCAAACATCGATTCTCTCAAAGAGGTTCGCCCTACCCCGACGGCTTTTATGGAGTATCGTGAGGGACAATGGGCGCAGGAAAACCGCGACATGCAGATCACCCATAAGTGGGTTCCCATGAACAAAATCTCTCCCAATGTCATCAAAGCCGTATTAATCGGAGAAGATGACGGGTTCTGGAAGCATGAGGGGTTTGACGTCAAAGGGATGGAGCAGGCGATCGAACGCAGCATTGAGAAAGGGACACTCGCAGGGGGAAGCACCATCAGCCAGCAGCTCTCAAAAAATCTCTATCTCTCCCCCAGTAAAAATCCCGTCCGTAAAATTAAAGAGGCCATCATCACCTGGCGGATCGAAAAAACCCTCTCCAAACGCCGTATTTTAGAAATCTATCTCAACGTCGCTGAATGGGGTGATGGAATTTTCGGAATCGAAGCTGCGGCACGTCACTATTATCACAAGAGTGCCAAGAATCTGACGGCCCGAGAAGCATCGCGCCTCGCGGCGGTATTGCCTAATCCGATCAAATACAATCCGATCGGAAATCAAAAATACGTCAAAAACCGTTCTCGTATCATCTATAAGATTATGCAGCGCAGAGGAATCATTCACTCCATCTACAAAGAGGTGATGACCCTTCCAAAAGAAGAAGCTGCCGTGGAATCTGTATCTGATAGTAATAATTCTTTGCTATCACTGTTTAACACATCTACCGATGATACCGCGCTAGATA
>JAUXSZ010000150.1 GCA_030679635.1 Sulfuricurvum sp.
GTTCAATATGAACACTACTGCACCGGGTGGCATTCTAATTTTGACTGATGTCTCGTTTACTCGCGGTGATGCTGCTTCGGCAAACAATGTGACGACAGGATATGATGTAGTATTGACGGCTTCTGGAACAACCGCTGGTGCAGGGGTTGGGCACCTGATTGCTGTGAGTGATGGTGGCGGAAACACGAATGTCTTTTACGACAATGATGGCAGCACAACGGCTAATAACTGGCAGTTTGCTGTTAAATTGATTGGTGTAGCCGTTGCAGACCTCACGGCTACTTCGTTGCAGCTCATCAATGAGGCTTGAGGTAGCTCGAGCAATAACAAAGAGAGGGGTGGATTTATCGGCTGCCCCTCTCTCTTTCCTACGTCTGTATCTATCTTAATGCTTTGAAAATCCCAGTAGTTCTTGATAAACGGGTATCCGTGTGAATGCTTAAACAGATTTGTGATTTATTAGAAATATTTTGAAGTTTGTAGGTAAGAGGTTTTCGGTTGGTGGACCCTAGCGGGATCGAACCGCTGACCTCGTCGCTGCCAGCGACGCGCTCTCCCAGCTGAGCTAAGGGCCCAAAAAGAGTTTCTTTTTGGAAAAGATACGAGATTATACGCAGTATGCACTTAATTTTTGTTTTAGGGGTACAGGGTTTAAAGTTTTAAAATCGCAATGCCGATATAGAGTGGATATTCCCGCCATACGTGAAGGTGGAAAAAGGTGCGAGTGTGATGAAAAAATTTGGTTTTTTAATGATAATGGGGATGATGAGTTTTCTTTGGGGTTCGTCAGAGGTGACTATTCAGGTCATAAATGCAGTACAAGAGCGCTCAATTACGCATGCATTTGTTCAAAAGTTAAAAAAGAGCGGCTTGTCTATTCATAAAAATAGGGAAGGGAATCGCTATGTGGTCACATTGGGAAGCTACAAAAATGAGAAAGCCGCGCGTGAGGCACTGAAAAAAGTACGAAAGGTTGTTTGTAAAGAAGCTTTCGTCCGTTTGGTGAAGAGAGAAGAAACGGCAGTGGCGGTACATACAGAGGTAAAAGCTGCCGTAGTAGCTGTGTCACCAAAAAATGAGAACGTTGTGCGCGTAGAGGTCAAACCGGTTGTCGTCGAAGTGAAGAGCGCGCCTGTTTCTGCAGCGATTTGTCCGGTTGATAAAAAAGAAGTGCATAAAAGTGAAATGGCCGAAGCCATCAATTACTATAAAAACTCCTCGTACCACCGATTTGAACCGGTGATGCTGCAGCCTTGATCAGGCCTCTTTGTTGAGGGCGCTGTAAAGACAGTCAAGGTTGATACGGTGCATTTTTTTGACTTCCGCATGAAGGGATTCTAACAGTTCCAGTGAATTCTCACCGTTGCTGGGATAGCAAACAGCACATGACGCGATGGAAGCCGCAAACGCCTCTTCGATCATCCGTTTAACGGTCTGTGTGCCGTAGCGATCGGTGTTGGGCATGATGAGAAAATAGTAATGTTCATAATGGACAATCGAATCCGAAGTTCTCAGCAGTTTTGGAAGATGGACTTTTACCGTCTCTTTGGAAAATCCGGTAAAGTCGCAAAACAAAATGGTAAAACTCTCCGAACGATTTTCATCCAGCCGATAGGCCATACCAATATTGAGATCAATCAGCGCCGCGAAATTGTAAAATGAAAAAGCTACACCAGCCATACCCACTCCTTGAATTGTATTCCACAGAGTATAACGTTAATTTTTATAAATAAATCACATCGGTAAATCGATAAAATAGGCCAACCCGTAATAGACGCTGTAGAGCCCATAAACGAGGATCGCCAACGCGGCGATGCGGTTCATACTGCTGCGAAAAGCGATTTCCCTCATAAAATTGATCGATTGTCCCAGCGCTAACAGTGCGGGAACGGTAGCGAGTCCAAAGAGGGCCATGATGGCACCCCCTGTGAGTGGTGATGCGGAAGCGGCTGCTTTGGCCGCGAAGAAAAAGACAAAACCGCACGGAAAAAATCCGTTCATCATCCCCAATGCAAAAAAGCTACGGATGCTTTTGCTTTTGATTAAACGGGAAAAAAGGATTTTAAAGAGGGACATGTTTGAAAATGAGCGTTCGAGTGAGTGAATGATGGAGGAGACTCCCAGCATCCCCAATGCCGTGATGATCATCAATGCCCCCGCGTTGAGGAACAAGGTTCCGTGAAATTCGGGGGTGATAAGAAAGAGGGAGCCAAGCGTTCCAAAAAAGATCCCCAGCATCGTATACGAGCTGACGCGGCCCAGATTGTAGGCACCGTGTCGGAGTAACTGAGAAGCACGGCTCATAGAGGCGTCAATTTTGGTAGAGCTGTAAGCGAAGATAAAACCGCCGCACATTCCGATGCAGTGACCGAAGCTTCCCGCAAACGCAATCGTAATGATCGCCCACCATTCTATGGAACTCATGACACCCCTTAACACTCTTTTAACAAAGATATGAAACAATAGCACGAAATGATTTAAAGGACTCGTCAATGAAAAATGTTTTATTCGCAATGATCGCAATGGTAGGAATCGCAAGTGCCGATCAGGTGGTCAATCTCAAAATCGATGGGATGACATGCCCTGCATGTGTTAAGAATGTAAAAGGCTCCCTATCGGAAGTTAAAGGGGTGAACGAAAGCAGCGTCTATCTCAAAGGAGGACGTGCTGAGGTAAAAGCGCAAGAGACCACAAAGCCTGAAGAAATGTGTGACGCGGTCAAAAAAGCGGGTTACGGCTGTAAAGT
>JAUXSZ010000051.1 GCA_030679635.1 Sulfuricurvum sp.
GTTCCCTGACGATCAACGCGCAAGAATCCAGCTTCTTTGAGAATCTTGAGATGGCGCGAAAGGCGTGACTGAATCATCCCGAAACTCTCCTGCAAATCACAGACACATAAAGGGCCGTGAAGATTCAAAAAGGAAAGCAGACGAACACGTGTTTCATCATTGAGTGCCGCAGCGGTTTGTAAAAAGATTTCCATGATTTAGGAACATCCGCCCGTTGACCATTGACCGTTTTGTGAAAAACTCGGAGTACAGCATCCGATACCGCCGGTAAAACTGTCTCCGCCGAAGACGTCGATTTGTTCCATAGTATGATAGTTTTCCCAAATGATATTTTGGGGATCTTCAACCCAATATTTTTTGCTAGCGGCATAACAGCACTGCGCTTCCTCTTGTTTTTCACCTATGATATTGCCGGCGATAAGACGCTGTTCGATCACCTCAAGTGCTTCGTCGCTGTCTACTTGTATTCCCAAATGGTTAAGACCGATTTTATCACGACCGCTTGAGATGGCAAAATTGATATAGGGATCATCCAAGAGCCATTGCAGGTAATCCGGTTTTACTTTTGTCGGTTCACTTCCAAAAAGAGTGGTGTAAAACTGACGGTTTGCTTCGAGGTCTTTGACGCTGATATGCAGATGTAAACGTTTCATAATGACTCCTCATTTTCGACAGTGTAGCAAAATAAAAATAATATATCAAGATATATTGATATATTGTGATACAATGCACCCAATAAAGTTTCATGGAGAATGATGATGGCATTAGCAATAGGGGTGTTTTTAGCAACACTTGTTTTAGTAATATGGCAGCCGCGCGGATTGCAAATAGGGACAACAGCAGTGGGCGGAGCAATAGTGGCACTTGTCTTAGGAGTAGTCAGTTTCAATGATGTATTCACGGTAACCTCCATCGTGTGGGATGCGACCTTGGCCTTTATAGGGATTATTTTACTTTCTATGGTGCTTGATGAGATCGGATTTTTTGAGTACTCGGCGCTGAAAATGGCACGACTGTCCGGTGGTAATGGCAATTTAATGTTTGTTTACATTCTGATACTCGGAGCATTGGTATCGGCATTCTTCGCCAACGACGGTGCGGCACTGATTCTCACGCCGATTGTATTGGCTAAAATGAAACATCTCAAGATGAATCCCGTTGCGGTATTTGCCTTTTTGATGGCAGGAGGATTTATCGGTGACAGTGCTTCGAATCCTCTCATCATCTCCAATCTTACTAATATTGTAACGGCAGGCTATTTTCATATCGGATTTTGGGAATATGCTAAAAATATGTTTTTACCGAATCTTCTCAGTATTATTGCTTCGATTGCCGTTTTGTGGATCTACTTTCGCAAAGATATTCCAAGCTATATTGACACCGAGCATCTTCCAACCCCTGAGTCAGCAATCAAGAATATGATGATGTTCCGTCTTAGCTGGTGGTTCTTGGGACTACTCATGATTGGCTATTTTATCGGAGATGCGTATCATCTTCCGATCAGTCTATTTGCACTTGGTGGCGCGTTGCTCTTTTTAGCCATTGGAACCTATTTTAAAGCGACCAAGCCGATTATGACGATCAAAGCTGCACCGTGGCAGGTAGTGTGGTTTAGTATCGGCCTTTACGTCGTCGTCTATGGGCTCAAAAACGGGGGATTGACGACGTATCTCGCAGGACTCATTGCACAACTGCAAGCGATGGGCAATGGTTATGCCGTAATCGGCACAGGTTTCTTATCGGCAATTTTGAGTTCGATAATGAACAATATGCCGACCATTATGATCATGGACATCGCGATTTCGGAAACGGGTAACCATGCGTTAGCGTATGCCAATATTATCGGATGTAATTTAGGACCCAAAATGACCCCTATCGGCTCATTGGCAACATTGCTATGGCTCCATGTACTGGCGCAAAAAGGGGTGAAAATCGGATGGTGGGAGTATATGAAAGTTGGACTGGTGATTACACCGCCTGTATTGCTTATCGCATTGCTTGGTTTGATATAATATTGTAAAGGATTACTATGAAAAAGAGACTATGGGTTGCTTTGTTGTGGGGTGCTATGAGCGTTAATGCACTTCCCATTCAAAAAGATGAGGCCTTTATACAAGCGATAGCTAAATCTCAAAACAGTCAAAAGATAATTCTGATGATCTACACAACGGACGATTGTCCCGAATGTGCCTACATGAAAAAGAAAGTCTTTCATGATCCTGCTGTTGAACCGTTTTTGACTCAGCATTTTGAGATCATAGAGAAAAATGTTCATAGAAATGCTTTGCCGGACGGATATGATTATTTCGGTATACCGACCATGTTCTTTATCAATCATGCCGGAGTCAATAAAGAGACCCTCGTCGGATCAAAACGACCTAAAGCATTTGCAGATGATTTGCACCGTATTTGGAAGAAAAAATAATGAAAAATGCATTACTGGTTATTTTTATCCTCGGATACATAAATTTATTTGCCTATGACACCCAAGATTACAAACGTTTATTGGAAACCAAAGATTGTGTGACATGTGATTTACGTGATGCAAACCTTAGTGACCTTGATTTTAGCGGTAGCGATTTACAGCGATCGGATTTTCGAGGTGCCAATCTTAGTCGAAGTGTTTTTTTAATGGCGGATTTAAGCAGTGCCAAGCTCAATGATGTTAAGGCTTCAGGAACGGTGTTTTGGAAAGCGACAATGGACGATGCAAACCTTACTCGTATTCATGCCAAAGGGGCAAATTTCAAAGGGACGAGTCTGAAACACAGTGATCTGAGTTACGCTGACATGCGAGGGACTAAATCATGGAAAGTCAATTTTACGGAGGCAACATTCGTGCATACAGACTTTCGCAAAGCGGAGCTGGGAGATGCAAAATTTATCCGAAATGATTTACGCAGTTCACGCATGGACGGAACGCTGTTATGGCAGACCCATTTTGAATCAGTTCAGATGAGCGCAAACCAATGCCGTCATGCCAAAGAGGAAGAGGCATTGATAAGTACCGATACAGTGTGTCACTAAAAAACTTTAATTTTTGAGTACATCAAAATTGGCAACTCTTGTATTGCTAGTGGCGTTATTGGGATTAGTGTAAATTTTTACCTATAAATATTACTGAAGCTGTAAGAGGTTTAACCGTACAATTCGGCTATGCAAACAAACACTTCCGAAACTTTTCGATTTTTACCGACTACCCGTGCTGAAATGGATGCACACGGTTGGGATCAGTGTGACGTGATCCTCATTAACGGTGATGCTTATATTGATTCCCCTTTTATCGGTATAGCGGCTGTTGGGCGGATATTAGAGCGTGAGGGGTATCGTGTTGGGATTATCGGTCAGCCTGATATTGACAGTGATGTGGATATTAAACGTCTTGGTGAGCCAAAACTTTTTTGGGGCGTAAGCGGCGGAAGTGTCGATTCGATGGTTTCCAACTACACGGCGACCAAAAAATTCCGAAACAATGATGATTATACCCCCGGTGGTGTCAACAACAAACGCCCTGATCGTGCGGTACTCGTCTATACCAATCTTATTCGGCAATATTATAAAAATACGGTTCCTATCGTTCTGGGGGGAATTGAGGCGAGCTTGCGCCGCGTTACCCATTATGACTATTGGACGAACAAACTGCGAAAACCCATCCTCTTTGATGCCAAAGCGGATTTTCTAATTTACGGGATGGGCGAGGGGGCAATTATTGCCTTGCCAAAGGCACTGGAGCGTGGAGAATCACCTCATAATATACGGGGTGTTTGTTATATTTCCAAAGAACCGCGCGAGGGATATTTAACCTTGCCATCTCACAAAGAGTGCTTGGATGATAAAGAGAAGTATATAGACCTTTTTGATGCTTTTTACGATCACAATGACCCGATTTCGGCAAAGGGGCTGTGTCAAGAGGTGGACGGCAGGTACAGTATCCAAAATCCCCCTGCCGATTATCTCGATGAGAACGAGATGGACGCCGTATCCGCACTCCCTTTTACCCGCGAGCTTCATCCCTATCACCGACCGCAAGGTGATGTGAAGTGTTTAGAGACAATTAAATTCTCTATCATGACCCATCAAGGATGTTGGGGGGAATGTAACTTTTGCGCTATTGGAGTTCATCAGGGACGCACAATCCGCACACGTAGCGAAGAGTCGATTTTGAAAGAGGCGACGCAGTTTACTGAGTATAAAGATTTCAAAGGGATCATCAGCGATGTAGGGGGGCCAACGGCCAATATGTACGGCTATGAGTGTAATAAGAAACTCAAACACGGTACGTGTGATCATCAGCGTTGTGTGGACGATACCCATCTGTGTAAATCGATGAAAGTAGACCATACCCGTATCATCAATCTTTTGCGGCGGCTGCGCGAAGTGCGTGGAATCAAAAAAGCGTTTGTGGCATCAGGGGTACGGTACGATCTCATCAACGAGGATAAACGCCAAGGGTATGATTACCTTAAAGAGATGGTGCGCCATCACATTTCTGGACAGATGAAAGTAGCCCCCGAACATACGTCGGATCACGTGCTTCATCTGATGAACAAACCGGGGAAACAAACGCTCGTCGATTTTAAAAAGCTCTATGATCAGCTCAACCGTGAAGAAGGGAAAAAGCAGTTTTTGACTTATTACCTCATTGCAGCGCATCCGGGATGTACCGAAAAAGACATGCATGATTTAAAACGTTTTACGACGGATGAGCTCAAGATGAACCCTGAACAAGCGCAGGTCTTTACCCCAACCCCAGGGACGTATTCAGCGGTGATGTATTACACCGAAATGGATCCAAAAACGAGAGAAAAAATCTTTGTCGAAAAAGATACCGCGCGTAAAGAAAAACAAAAGCAGATTGTTGTTGCCAAAGATAATTTTAAAAGTGGATTTGGGAGTTAATGTTTTTTTCTGATATAATATTTTATGTTAGATAATTGGAAAATAAGAGGACGGTTCGAGTGGTATTTGTATATAGAGTTCATGCCATCGAAAGAATGTTCCAGAGAGATGTTTCTGAAAAAGAAGTTGAAGAGGTTGTAAAGTTTGGAGAGACGATTGAGAGCTATCCAGATGATCAACCATATCCTTCGTATTTAATTTTAGGGTATGTAGGCAAAAAAGTCCTTCATATAGTTTATGCAAAAGATGAAAATGATACTATCATAGTCATCACAGTATATGTTCCAACACTTGAAAAATGGTTTGAAGATTTTAGAACAAGAAGGAAATTAAAATGAAATGTATGATTTGTAAACATGGTGAAACAGAAAAAGGTTTTACAACAGTTACTCTTGAAAAAAACACTTCTACGATTGTATTTAAACATGTTCCTGCGCTTGTATGTGATAACTGTGGAGAGAAATATGTTGAAGGTGATGTTTCAGCAGAACTATTAGAAAAAGCACAAGAAATTATTAAAAATGGGGTAGAAGTCGATATTCGTGAGTATCAATTGAGTGTAGCGTAACGATTTATTGGAACTAGTATGAAAAATAACACAATATTTTTGGATAATGACGAAAGCACACTTTTGGATGAGATAGAAAATGGTGAATGGATTGATAAACCATTGTCGAAAGACGAACTTGAGATTTATAAAAATCATGCAAAATATACGAAATCATTACAAGAAAAAAGACAAACAACCATTCGATTTTCGGTCAGTGATTTAGCTGTTATCAAGGCAAAATCAAAGGAGCTTGGGATTGGGTATCAAAACTTGATTCAGGTGTTAGTTCATAATTATGCAACGGGAAAAATTAGACTAGAGGCGTAATTTCTTATCTTTGTGCGTGGACAATCTTTCGTGATAGTATTATGAAAGTTT
>JAUXSZ010000061.1 GCA_030679635.1 Sulfuricurvum sp.
AACAACAAAGTTTGACGCTCAGTCGGAAGATAGCTGAAAATTTCATTGATATCATCCAAAAAGCCCATATCCAGCATCTCATCTGCTTCATCCAAGATAACGGTTGTTGGAGCAAAACCTTTAAGCATGTTACGGCTAAGCATGTCAAGCAAACGTCCTGGAGTCGCGATGATAACTTGTGCTCCGCGCTCAATAAGATCCACTTGACGGCTGTAAGAACTTCCACCATAAATAGTAACAGTGCGAACGCCCAAATGTTTACCGTATTTGAAAATTTCATCGCTCACTTGGTTAGCAAGTTCACGAGTAGGGGTAACGATAAGAACTTCAATTCCACCTTTTAAATGCATTTTATTCAATGCCGGCAAACCAAAAGCTGCAGTCTTACCTGTACCTGTATGCGCTTGACCTACGACGTCACGACCTTGCATAATAACCGGAATAACCAATGACTGGATAGGACTTGGAACCTTAAATCCAGCCTGATCAATACTTTGCATAATCTCACTACGAAGACCGAAATCTGCAAATGTTCCGAGGTTTTCGTCTGCTTTTACTTCTAAATTACTCATAATTCACCTTTATTTAATACGCCACGCCGGCAAAAAAAGGAACTACGCATCCACAAAGGATGGTTCCTAAAAAGCCCATGTTACTATGCTGTGCGGCTGTGACGCTGTATCTTGACCCTCTATGGGCAGAAAATTTTCAGAGATCCTATTAAAATCTCTACCATGGAAGGTACCTTTGTAAAGCTTCACACTTGCAGAAGACTTACGAAGGTACCCAAAAATTTAAGCGAATTATACCCATCTTGAGCATAATTTCTCCTGATATACCAATAATAGTAAAAGTTAAAGTTAACTTTTAGTTTCAATTCGCTTATGTTTTGTACATTTTTTTTAATTTTGAATCACTATACTAGCAAAAAAATTAGGGAGAATACATTATGTTCAATGTACGTATAGAAAAAGAGTGCGGTTGTTTTAAACGCAGTGGCATGCCAATGGTCAAAGCTTTCGACAATAAAGACGACGCACTGGTTGAAGCTCAAGATTGGGCTGAAGAGATGAACGAAACATTTTGCCGAAAACACCGTTTCAGTGTTGTTGAAGAGGGAAATGAATTACTGATTAAAGTAGGAATGAATTAACAAAATCGTCACTTA
>JAUXSZ010000068.1 GCA_030679635.1 Sulfuricurvum sp.
ATCCCCGATAATCCCTTCGATCTGCATGCACGAGCTGAAAAAAGAACTGTCCAGATAGTGGATATCTCCGGCATCTTGCAAGCCGAAAATATGCTCCCGCCATGAAGCGAGATCTGCTCCCAAATGCTCCATAAGCATCACGAGGAGCTTTAGCTTCGCTGGATCAGAGACAACCGTATCGGCATTCTCTTTTAAAAAGCTTCCCAATGAAGAGAGGGCATAAGCGAGCGCCGTAAATTCAAAAAGATTATTAATCGCCCCCACATAAACCCCCAAAACTCCATCGACAAAATTCTTAAGATTTTGTGCGCTAGGTTCTTCTTCAAGGGTGCTAAGCTTGTCTCTCCACTCCTCATCCAAACTCGCCAAATCGCGAATTTCATCCAGTACATCACCGCCAATATCGCTAATATACTCGCTAGAAGTTGTCTTTTGAACAAAACTTTGGCGCAACATCTGTTCTTCATTGGATTGTAGGAGTCGTGTTTCTTTGGCGACTGTTATTTCTTTTTGAACAACCGGATCGCTCACTACAGCTACTTTTACCGCAGCTTTTGTTTCAATTACCGGTGCCATTTTTTCAGATGGCTTTGACGCCTTTAGTTTAATCATCGCGCTACTTTCACGATCCATACCAAGACGCACGCATGCAATATTATCTTGTGCGATACACTTCGATCCCAATTCTTTTATCAATATGCTAGCCTTGGGCTGTACATCGATGGGCGTTTCAAATTTCATCGTAACAAAAATTTCTTCAAAATTTTCTTCCACAATGATGCTAAGAGGCTGCTCATTACTCACGCCATGACGCATAAGTTCATAAAAAAGTTCAATTGCTGTATCCACATTTAACGACGATACCCTATGGTTTTCACATCGCATTAATATCCACATTCCAAAATCCATCATGGCTTCACTATCAATAATATCAAAAATAGTTTTGAAATGGCGTACATCTGAACAAAAAGGGTTGAGAGCATCTTTATGCGATAACCTCTTGAATTTTCCTTCTCTTAAATGAAGTAATTCCCCAAAACTTTGAAGTTTGAAACGGATAAGATCCTTATCAATTGGTTTATGAATATAAGCAGCCACCCCTAAGGAAGCAAAATTTTCTTCCATTTTTGTATCTATTGCCGCCGTTACAATCATAATAATAATTTCTGGATAACGTTTTTTAATAATCTTTGATGCTTCAAATCCATCAAGCCGAGGCATCATGATATCCATCAAAATAATGTGCGGATGCCAATCCTCAACGATATCAATCGCTTCAATTCCATCTTGAGCTTCTCTAATCTCAAAACCTTCCATCTTATGACAGATTGCTTGGAGAAGAGCCCGATTGGTTTCATAATCGTCAACAATTAGAAGCCTTAATTTACCCATTAAAAACCCCTTCAAGAATAAAAATCAAACATGTATAATAAATTTAGACGACGATAGTATTACATATTTTTATCACATTCTTGATTGTAATATAAATAAAATTTAATTACGCATATTGTCATAAGTTTATTACATCCGTATAACATCTTTAGTTTGTTATAATTTCGGTCTAAACGCCTTAATTACCTCTTCGTTACACTCTAAATAATCTCCACCGATTAAATCAATACAATACGGCACGGCAGGAAATACCGCATCCAGACACTCACGGATCGATTTAGGCTTTCCAGGGAGGTTGATAATCAGTGATTGTCCGCGAATCCCGGCTGTTTGGCGTGATAAAATCGCCGTAGGAACGTATTTTAGGCTAACAGTCCGCATCAGCTCTCCGAATCCCGGCATCATCTTCTGGCATACTTTTTCGGTAGCTTCCGGGGTTACGTCACGCAATGCAGGACCCGTTCCCCCCGTAGTAACCACAAGGCAACACCCTTGCGTATCGCACAACTCCATCATCGTTTCCTCAATCGTCCTTTGATCATCAGGGATACAGCGATAAACGATCTCGTGTGCACTTTTGAGATAATCCCTCATCGTCTCTTGGATTGCGACACCCGATATGTCCTCATAAATCCCTGCACTGGCACGGTCAGATGCCGTAATTACCCCTATTTTAATCATGTACACTCTCCTAAAAAATGATTTCCTTTTCGAATCGATGTCACCGTTGCATAGGGGAGAAAAAATTCTTTTGCCCCCTGTGCATCAATAATACGGTCTTCAAGCCCCAAATAGACCTCGATTCGTATCCCTTTATCCACAATAGACTGCAGCATATTTTCATCCCAAACATAATTTAGCAATGCATCAAGCTCATCAATGCTTCCCGTGTTTACATCCACTTCCGAAACAAAGCATGGTGCGAAACACCCCTCTATAAAACGGGAAAGATAATGTTCAGGGTCATAGGTAAACGCAGAGAGCTGAAGCCGTTTGAAGGATGCTTTTTGGGTTTGAAAAAAAGCGGGGGAAAAAAGTTGCAAGGTATCGATTCGTTGATGTGCATGTACGGCATGATGAACCGCTTTTATCGCGCCATAACTAAATCCGGCAACGGTATACTCACTCTCTCGTAGATACGGATCAAAAAAACGGCGATCATTGCACAGAGAAAAGCCGCTATAAAACGTCATTCATAGTCTCTTTGGCCAACGCTTTTGAAATCTGCTCGTACTCGTTCAAAATGGTTTCAAGCTTATCGACACTCCCCATGTGTTGTTCTAGAAGCGTTTTAATCTCGGTATACAATCGGTCCAATAAATCGATACTGTCACGCTCGGAGGGTATAAGCGAGGGACCCATTGCGTATTCATGGATCATTGCATGTGCCAGTTCACGTGCCGCCGTAACGTCATGAGACGCATTGGAAGCATGCTCCCCAAAGCGAAGATCACATGCGGCGATGCCGGCCAAATGAATTCGGATTTGAGATTCAATTTCGTGCTTTAGCAGCGGTTCGGCGCTGGGAGGGGTAATCGACTCATTGCTCAGCGTTATTTTTTCGTACGGCAAATCAGACCATGTAGCGGCAAACACTTTACCTGCCTGATAGCGTGCTTGATAGTGACGCTGCTGCTGCGAGAGCATCGCTATCTTTTTCTTACCGAACATCACTTTGTCTTTAACGGCTAAAAAATGGTCCATTTTTACTTGAAATTCTCTGTTACGAAGGCACAGCAATGCGGCTTCATTGGTTAGGGCCGCAAGTGAAGCCCCGTTGAATCCGACGGTCATTTTGGCAATTTCATCAATCGAGAGATCGTGAGGAATATGGTGAAGGTATTTCTCCAAAATAGCACAACGTTCACTCGCCGTGGGAAGCTCAACAAAAACACGGCGATCAAATCTTCCTGCCCGCAGCAGGGCATTGTCCATCACCTCAATGTTATTGGTTGCGGCGATAACGACAATACCGGCGGTATCTTCAAATCCGTCCATTTCGGTAAGAAGCTGATTGAGAGTTCCCTCCCGCTCATCGTTACGTCCGCCGTCACGCTTTTTGCCGACGGCATCGATTTCATCGATAAAAATGATGGAAGGAGCATTCTTTTTAGCAGCCGCAAACAATTCATGAACACGCTTTGCTCCCATTCCTACATAAATCTGAACAAAAGAGGCACCGCTTTGATAAAAAAACGGAACATCCGCCTCTGCCGCGACCGCTTTTGCTATCATCGTTTTTCCGACACCGGGAGGACCTACAAGCAAGACTCCTCGCGGCATTCGAGCTCCGAAATTATAATAGCGCTTTGGATTGCGTAAAAAATCAATGATCTCTTCCAGCTCTTCCTTAACATCGCTTATACCGCCGATATCGCTGAAGCGGACATTGGACTTTACGGGGACTACCGATGCGTTGCTCGTAGTTTCCGGCTCATGTGATTTTACCGCTACGGGTTCTTCCCTGTGCACTAAACCGCTAACATTAAAGCGACTTTTATAGACCCATCCTAATGCGCCGGCAATACCGCCGAAGATAACCAAAAAGAAAATCCAACCGTAAGTTTTTTTCGATTCAATTTTCATCTGAGACATCAGTTCTCTCGACAGCTGAGAAGAGTGAATTTTAACGACACCGTAATCTCGCGTAGAGAGATAAGTATACTCCCCATCCATCACGGCATGATCAACGGTTCCTGCTCCGATTAGCTGAGTCGCTTCTGCCAAAGAAACCGTATCGGAGCTGTCGCGCAACAATGCATACATCAATAAAAGGAGGATGATTCCACCGGATACGAGGAGGATAAGCTGATTACGGTTAAAATTGGGCCACGTTATGTTCATCTTCTACCTCATATTTTTCGATTTGAATCCAATTGCCGGATAAATCTTCATCAGAGCGAATCAAAATTTTGTTAAAAAACTGATCTAATCCGCTATATACTCCATTGTTTTCCGATTCAATCAATACGTCCAACGGAACGTTTACATTACGGCGAAACGCACGATTATTGGCATCAATCAGTCCTGTTAGTTCACGCATTCGCGCACTCGAAACCGTACCGTTGACTTCAGGTTTCATCGTCGCACTGGGGGTTCCGTCACGCTTAGAATAGGTAAACGGATGAATGTGGGTCAAATGAAGTTGTTCAATATTTCGCATCCCCTCTTCCCACAGGGCATCGGTCTCACCCGGGTGTCCCACGATAAAATCGGTTCCCAAAGCAAAACCTTTCTCATGCAGCATCCCAAAAAGCTCTACATCGCTCTCAAAACGGTTACGGCGGTTCATTATTTTGAGCATTGCATTGGAACTGTGCTGAATGGCGATATGCAAATGGCGCTCTAACCACGGCTCATCCAAAATTTCCAGAAACGCATTATTGATCTGGATGGGTTCCAAACTCCCGACACGGATACGGCGAACCCCGCGAATCATTGACATTTTTTTCATCAGTTCCGCGATGTTTTTTCCCTCACCCTGACCGTAACTGCCGACATTCGTCCCTGTGAGAACAAATTCTCCAAAACCGTTTCCAGCCAAACGGTTGACCTGTTCCAGAATTTTTGATTCGTCCATATTTCGAGAATCACCCCGTACAAAAGGGATAATGCAGTAGTTGCATCGAAAATTGCACCCCTCTTGAATTTTAATAAAAGCGCGTGATTTTCCAATAAACTCATCGACAATGGCATTATCAATATAGTTAAGATCACCGATTTCATAAAAACGGCTCTCTGCGGACAACAGCGTATTGATCTTCATTTTTTCTGATTGCCCGAAAACCCCATGTACCTTATTGGCATCGAAGAGGCTCTCCCCCTTCGTATGCGCTCCGCATCCTGTCAGAAAAAGCTTTTTCCCTTGTTTTTCGATACCGTTGATATAGCCGCGTACGCTCACATCGGCACCATTGGTCACCGTACAGGAGTTGACCACAACTATCTGGGCTTCTTCTTCATTCTCCGTCACATCATATTCACTTAACGCACTCATCATCACTTGCGTGTCGTACACATTGGTTCGGCATCCGAAGGTTTTGAAATACACTTTTGGCTTCATGCTTCCTCCATCGGAGGATGATTTTTGGTTTGAATAGGCCCCGTATAAAATGTCTGTGTCGGGTAGGCAATCGTAATATCATCTTCAGCATTAAACGCATCGATGATATCGCCTGAAATCGTACTGCGCAAGGTTAATGTCGCGTAAGCATTCGTAAGATACCACGCGCTCACTTTCATCCCGTTTATCTCGATAAAGGTAAATACTCTCGGTTCAACATTTGAATTTTTCAAGCTGTATCGGTCACGAAGTTTGTT
>JAUXSZ010000078.1 GCA_030679635.1 Sulfuricurvum sp.
AGTTCACTCCAACACATTATAAGAATGCTATGAGTGTCGAGGGAGCTTTTGCGAATTTTAAAATCAAAGATCGAGATGATTATTAGAAGTGTTAGTGATCTGGCTACACTTTTTAGGACTCAGATTTTTTCAATTACAGTAGGCAGGGAAACTTTGAATACATTGATATGTCATTTTGATATCTATTGGAGAGCTTTTTAAAAATCCCACTAAACTTCCTATCTACTGAATAGAGGAGGGGATGAAATGATTATACATTTAGATTTGGATTGTTATTTCGTCTCCGCTGAACGAACGCGTAGCCCTTATTTAAAAGGCAAACCCGTTGTTGTCTGCAAAGGAACTGATCGAGCTATCTTCTCAATCAAAGATCATAAAAGCGTTATGACCGAGAGAACAGGTGGATTTAACTCCTTGTTTCAACATGAGCGTCAATGGAAAGAGTTTGAACCATCGTTTTGGAAAGACGAATTCATAGACGAGCATGGAAGGGTAAGCGGTATTGTCATTGCTAAAAGTTATGAGTGTAAACCATATAGCATAACAACAGGTACACCCCTCAGTGACGCGTTAAAAATGTGTCCGGACCTTTTGGTGGTGCAGGGTGATCACTTATTTTATCAACTCCTTTCCGGAAAACTGCGTGAGTTTCTCCAAACTAAAATCCCCGTTCTCGAGCAGTACAGCATTGATGAGTTTTGGGGAGATTTGAGCGGTTGGGTAGAGGATGAAGATGTACACTCTTTTATTACGGCGCTGCAAGCAGAGATATTAGAGAAGTTTGATCTGCCAATGTCTATTGGAGCATCAGCGGCCAAATGGATTGCTAAACTGGCCACCGATTTCAATAAACCCTATGGAATCACCATCGTCCCAAAAGAGGAAATAATCAACTTCGTCTCTCCAATGAAGATTGATGTATTTCCCGGTATTGGCAAGGCATTATCAAAGCGTCTTGGAAGCTATAAGATAAAAACGTTAGGAGAAGTGTTAGATTCGGCTCATATGCTGCTAAGTTGGGGTAGGGTGGGTCAAGACTTGATTAGACGTATTAACGGCACTGACCGCGAGGAGGTGAACGCACACCATGATCGTAAATCGATCGGTATATCGCGTAACTTCACCGCAACCATGGACAGAAATGAGATAAAGCGGCGTGTGATCATCCTCTCTCGCCATTTGTCGCACACTATTTTGAAATTAGCAGTCAGTCCAACTACCTATTCATTCACGCTAAAATACAATGGAGGAGCATCCTCTAGTCTCTCCACCACAATTGATCGAGCGTTCAGTGAAACTCTGATGCGCACTATCGCGGTAGAGACGATTACCAAAATAGATAATCTACCGCAATACGGTATCCATAGCCTCTCGATGTCAGCCTCCAATTTTACATCCCTTGGAAAAACTAAAACGTTTTCTCTGTTCGACAGGGAAAAAGACGAGAAGTCTCGCGCTTTAAGTGAGCAGGTGACAAAGCTCAGAGACAAATATGGAGTGGATATCCTGCGATGCGCGATTGAGAAGGGATAGGGTGTGTGTCGTATAAAGAGCAATCATAGGGCTTGAAAATCAGATTAAATGTCAATTTTAGGATTCGTTTGACATGTTGGTGTCTAAAACATCTATTTTTTTAATATCCAGCAATGCATTGGCAGATAAAATACAAAAAATAAAATAATGTTGATATTTCAAAAGGTTCATAAAAATGGCTGATAAGTTTTACGTAGTTAAGAAGGGGAGAACTCCTGGCATATACACGACATGGGCGGAGTGCTTGCGACAGGTCGATAAATTTTCCGGAGCAGTATATAAGAGCTATAAGACTAGAGAGAAGCCGAAGATGCTTTTGGATCGAATTCCTCCACTAAAGCATCGACAGCTGCAAAAACGGCACCGAAAAAGCGAACCAATGTTGCTTCTAAAATAGATTCACCATCGCTTTTAACGGATGATATCCGTTTACGTATCTATTGTGATGGTGCGTGTTCGGGCAATCCTGGGAAGTCCGGAAGCGGATTGGCAATCTATGAAGATGAAAAGAAACCGGTTTTAATGTACGGTGCTGCTGATGTAATAGGGACCAATAACACCGCCGAACTAAAAGCCTTGCTAAAAGCGCTTGAACTTGCTGTTGATGCCCAGCATGACAAAGTGGCGATTTTATCGGATTCCAAATACAGCATCGAGTGTGTGGTGAATTGGGCATACGGATGGAAAGCAAAGGGATGGACAAAACAAGGTGGAGAGATTAAAAATCTTGATCTTATCAAAACAGCGCATGCCCTTTATGACGGAATCAAAGAGAAAGTCATTATCTCGCATGTTCGAGGGCATGCCGGAGTTGAGGGTAATGAGCTTGCGGACCGGATGGCAGTCATTGCAGCATCAAATGGAAATAGTGTTTTTATGGAATATACTTATGAGAGTATTGATCACGTTATTGCTCTTCAGCCAGGCTAACAGGATTGATAACTTGAATAGATATGGAAGCAGATGTCAAGCGCGGAGTTAAATTCTGCAGTTTTTCGTAATTTTTCTACGTTTTGTAACCTTAAACGACAGGTTCATCCGAGGGTTCAGTTGATGATATGACTATGATAGCATAGATATTTTGCAAAATAAAGTGATTGAAGAAGCCAACAAACAAATCGTTAATCTTGCTGCACTGGTACTACCCTAATATTACGAGCTTTTTAACCTTTTCTCATATTATCTGAAAAACTACAATAGTATCCGAATTAAAAACGTGATGCGATTCCAAAGTTAACAAAATTAGATGAATACCTAGTTAATCCGATACCTACACTGAAGTCGAGTTGAATATCATTAGTCAAAAGATACGTCATCCCTCCATCTATAACTCTCGTGTCATATAAGGTTGGTTCTGAGGGCATTACAGTATAAAACTCAAGAAAACTACCGAGAGATTGCGTATGGCTAATAGAAGTACCAATGGCGAATTGAGTATCGTACATTCTGTTATGATCCAATTGGGATGAACTTGCCTGAACGGTACCAAATACAGTGTTGTTATCAGATACAGAATAGTCCCAAAGAATAGCAACTAGAGGATCAACACTGTCAGATGTTGATGGAGAAGTTCCAGTTGGAAGAGAGAGTATTCCAAGTGCTGTTAAATTGTATTGTGCACTCTCATAAAGTTTGTATTTTCCTCCAATAGACAAATCGGCTTTCGAAGTTACCGTAGGTTGCTCTTTTTCTCTATCAATATTAAAACCGTCCCAAAGTACGTCTATTTCACCTTTTTCTGAGAGCCCAGTTCGTAGTACCATTAGTGGTAGAGTATGTGTAGATTGTTCTGGATAATGGTTATTAAACGCATACTGATATCCAACCTCTGCATGGACAACGTTAGGTTTCACGGTGTGTGTTCCCGTCGCAAACCCTGGACGATCCGCTACAATAGGATCTTCACTAGCAAAGGAGGCGATGGCAGGTATCGTCAATAAAAAGAGTACTCTGTTTTTCATGCTATTTTCTTTGATATGTTTTATATTTTAGGGAGTATAGCAAATAGTCAATTAGAAAAGTGACTTTATCCTTCCAACATACTATCCAGCTTGGAGACAAGAGTTGTTGTATCATTTTTTAGTCAAGATGCGCTCTCAAACGATCCAAACACTATCTCTATAGACTACTTCATCACCCAGTGTAAAGCATTGTGTGTCCGCAAAAACATCTACATGGTATTTGCCATCTCTGCGTTTAAAGCCGGGCTTGCCGTATATACCATGCTTAGCGCCCAAGGACAAGTGAACACCGCACATGCGCTCATAGGTTCCTGTGTCGGCAACCGTGCGTGTTTTGGTAAATGCTCTGTTGAGTCCAAGTCCGAGTTCTCTTACCCAAACAACACCTTCATCTGTGCGTATATTGAAAAGTATTTGATCAAATTCTGGTGTTGAATTTTCACAGTCCACTACTTGACCTTCCACGATGATAAGAGTTATGGGTGTTTTGGGATAATTCAGTTTATAGGTTACGTCACCGAAACTAAAAATATTCACTCGCCCATTTACAGCGGTTAAATCTTGCGCTTCTGTGAAGACTTCACCCAGTGGAAACTGACCGCCTATATTGGTCATCTCTGAGTAATCTCCAATATTGAGTTTGGCGGATTCAAAGGGTGAACCATAAACCAAAAATTCACCGCCGCTGTCAAGTACCCCTGAAGTTGCCGTATCTATTTTACTTTTGAGTGCACGACCGACTCCGCGGTAATAATCAGAGTCATACGCCAATGAATCTATATAGTACGGTGCCTCATCATCGGACATGCGACTAAGATGCGGATGCTCGATGACTTTTATCTTACGCTTAAATAACTCGACTCGCATGCGAAATTCATTTAGACGAAAACTTTTTGATTGGACTAATGCTACCAAATCTAATGCACGCAGTTCCCCTAGTATCGTCAGTATATTTTCAGGCGTTTGCGTATTAAAATCGACAAATACTGCATTAGGCAAACAACGCTTATACGCTTCTGCTAAAATAGTAGACAATAAACAGCTTGTATCATACACCACAACCGCACGCTCTTGGTCTGTGTGATTGAATACCACGTGCAAGAGACCCTTCAAGTGTTGTTCAGCTGTTGAAATCAACGCTTCGTGATCTTGCGAAGAGTGCAAACTTTCATCCATTATTATATCCTTGCTTGGCAGGTAGTTGTGTTGAAGATATCCATCTTCTAATAGACGAATTATAGCTTAGCTTCTTTGAGGTTTGATGGAGCTTGTTGCGGTATCTGTCTCATAGTTTGTGCATAAAAAAATAGTGTATTGATCATAACTCTTGACCAATGCAATTACTTTCTCAAAACTCATTCAATAAATACAGTTTTTTTATAAATAATATTAATAATATTTATGGTATAATCGCGCGAATAACTGTCTGGTTTTCGAATTACGCCGGATAAATTCATAAAAACAAATAATTAAGGGCCAACAGCCATGACGCCCACACGAAATAGTAAAGCTCCGATTATATCAAACTCTCCATTGAGTAATACTAGAATTCTTAAATCTTCGTATTCTAAAGCAAATAAAAGTGAAGAACTTATTTATCACTATTCAGGACAAAGCAGCAAACCGAGAAGTTTAGGGTCTTTATATAAAACAAGACAAACCCCGCCAAAAGTAGATAAGAAAGAATCTATTCATGCGTTCACGGCAAGGTTTGAAAAAAAAATATTTTGCCATCTCTCTGCCACAGAAATTGAAGCTATTATGAATGATAATAGACGAAAGATTGAAATGCAGTTTAAGGGTTAATTTATTCATCTTCAAATTCCGCTTGGTCAGCGTGTACGCCGATAAAAGGGATGATGGATGGATACGATGTCGTTTTTTATAAGTTCTTTTCCGGCGGATTGTTTTTTTGATAACTTGAAATTAAATTACTAAAAATTTCGAATATTTTTTTGCTTTTTTCAATATTGATATTGACAAATGTTTTTTTCCCTTCTTTATGGGTTTTGATCAAACCTGCCTGTTTTAGTATGTCGAGATGTTTTGAGATAGTAGGCAGAGTAAAATTGAACATGGACGCGATATCGGTAATGCACATCCCAAGATTTTTTTCAATGGTTTGATTGCTTTCAGTTAATATTTTTTCAAAAATTTGCAGACGCGTTACATGCCCCAATGCTTTATAAATTTCTGCACGCTCTTCCAGCGACATTGCCCTCTTTTCTATAAATTCCATTGATTAAATCCAATCTTTTATTTAATGTATAGCTTAGTCTATTGTTGATAAAAGTGCAGTTAAATTAAGAGTCCAATTGAAATGCAAAACATTGCTTTAATCTTTACTCAGGTCGTTATGCTCAATAATCTGATGCTTGTAGCATATATAAGTATAAGTTTTAAATAGTATAATGTCATTAAGTAATTAAACTTAATATCTAAGTCTAATAAAGAATATTATAGATATGATTGTGCTTATGATAAATATAAGAAAGATGTAGAGTGAAAGAAATTTTTATTGCCCGGCAACCTATTATCGACAGAACTGGACATATCCATGGGTATGAGCTTCTTTTTCGGCACAATTTTAAAAATAATGCCGTTCCAATCGCCTGTAACACCACTGCAACCAGCCGTGTTTTGGTGAATGCACTGAATAATTTTGGAACAAAATCACTTCTCGGAGATCATTTTGGTTTTGTTAATATAGACCATTCATTTATGGATACATCCCTTTTTAGAACAATACCGGCAAAGCAATTTGTCCTTGAAATTCTTGAAAATTCTCTTGTATCTGAATCATTCATATCAAAAATTGTTGAACTGAAGAGCGAGGGCTTTACGTTTGCTCTGGATGATATGGATTTAAGTGAAGAGATGATTTGTCGTTTTGAACCTATTTTCCCCTACCTCTCCTATGTCAAGATCGATTTGTTCTCTACTACAAAAGAAATTATCACGGAAAAAATTGGAATCTTTAAAGGTTTTAAAAATATTAGCCTCCTTGCGGAAAAAGTAGAGTCTATAGAAGATTTTGAATATTATAAAGAGATGGGGTTCTCTTATTTTCAAGGTTATTTTTACGAAAAACCGACGATGTTTAGCGGAAAGAAATTTGATCCAACTCGTAAAACACTTCTTGAATTTAGTGCACTTCTTGATACCGATTCTGATATTAATGAACTCGAATCAAAGCTCATTAGCTGCCCTCATATGGTTGTAAATCTTCTTAGATACATTAACTCTGTTGGGATGGGAATGCGAGAGCCTATCCGCTCTTTACGTCATGGTTTGATGCTTTTAGGTAGACAATGTCTTAAGCAGTGGGTTCTGCTGTTTTTATACGCAAATGCGACGGGGTCAATTTTTTCTGAACCTATTTTGATATCAGCTCTCTTTCGTGGACATATGATGCAATTGCTTTCATCCAAAATTTGCTCTTCTACAAAGCAAGATCAGGCTTTTATGATCGGTATGCTGTCTCTTTTTGATGCATTGCTTGGATTACCTCTTAAAGAGATACTTAAAGATATCGATTTTCATACTAATGTAAAAACTGCACTTCTCCAAAGAGAAGGAACACTGGGAAAAATACTTGATTTGACAATAGCGGTGGATGAAGAGAACTTTTCAAATATAACAATTTATCTTGATTTTTTAAATTTAGATGAGGATATGCTGGCAGCATTGACGACAGAGAGTTACAATTGGGCCAATAATTTTTATGCGGAACATATGGCTTATGATGTCCAAACGGAAGAGAAAAATCAAAAAAATGGATGATGTATGGATTATTTAAAAATTCTTATTGTTGATGATGATGCAGCCAATCGGCTGATATTAAATGACATATGTCAGAGCATGAAAACATTTGAGATCAAAGAAGCTCAAGACGGAATTGAAGCGATTGAGCTAGCGGAACAATGGCATCCTCATATCATATTGATGGATATTATGATGCCCCGGCTTGATGGATTTGAAGCATCCAAAATTATAAAAAATACGTATCCCGAAATTATTATTATTGCTATTGTTTCTGTCGTCGACCGAGAGGTTGAAGCGCATATATCATCCATAGGGATAAATGCTTATATTCATAAACCAATCAATAGTAACCTGATTCGCTATAAGCTGCAAAGTTTTAGCGGATTGTTTGATTGTAAAGAGGGAAAAAACAAAGCACTGTCAAAAAACCTGTCACTTAATCTTTTTGGTGCTCATACACGACATTTTAAAACTATTTTTGAAATTATCAATACAGAAGCCATGATGGATTTTGGGATGTGGGTTCTTGCTCGAAGTGAAACAAAATCAACAGGCACATGCACTAAGGTTGATGTTACGTTGGAAGTATTTTACCAGTTAATGAATCATGGAATACGTAATGGAAACTCTTTGAGCATAATTGTCGAAGAGAACTTTGACGATACGTTTATTACCATGACGTTTGAAAAAGCTTTGGTTGTCAAAAATAAAATGATTCCGTTGCTTGAAGAATTAGGATCTGGATATATTATTCGAGACAATGTTGTGTCGATACGTTTTCCTATGGATGATATTAGCGAAGTTATTATGAGTGAAAAGGTTTCCAACGCGGGCAAAGTATCTATTAAAGCGGAAGTTCAACCGGTAGCTATTATAACTGTAGAGGTACCGACAGTTGCCAAAGAAACGCGACCCCTACACTCCAATGAAGAACAGATGTTGCGCCAAAGTTTTGTCCATAAAACTACCGCAGTCGAGTATGTTCGTGATATCGGTGGGGATGTTCTGGATGAAATTCGTGATTTGGAGAGTCTGGATGAGGAGTGGAGAGAGAAGCTACTAGCCCTCGAAGATGAGCCTATGCCGGAAAATATCCAAAATTTTGTTGATGGGGTATTACGGGTTTATGTGCATGCTATTAATAGTCTTTTTGAATTCACCGCTCTTGGCTATGCCCTCTCTTCATTGGGAAGTTTTTTAAAAGAGAATGCCGACATGATCATCGGTGACCCTAAGAAGCTGAAAATGATGGTGATGCTTATGGAGCATTTGGGAGCAGATCTCGCTTCATGGCGGGAGCATATTTTCGGCTTGCAAGATGCCGGAGATATCCACTATCTGGACAGTTCTTTTTTCAGCTCGTGCATGCAGATCGAAGGGATTATCGGGGAT
>JAUXSZ010000082.1 GCA_030679635.1 Sulfuricurvum sp.
ATATTCATATTTTACTCCTATGAATGATAATCAATTATTTCTACGTTTACCGCACCCGCTTCACTCCATGTAAAACAGATACGATACTGATCATTGATGCGGATACTCATTTGATCTTCTCTGCTCCCGCGAAGCTTTTCAAGGCGGTTTCCGGGCGGGACTTTTAGCTCTTCAAGAACTATAATCGAATCGAGTTGGTCAAGCTTTCGATTTGCACTCTTCCATAACTCCATCGGCAAACGCTTACGCGCCTGTTTACTCTCGATACCGTTAAATATATCCGATGTGGCTTGATCTGCAAATGAAATAATCATGGTAAAAGTATAGCATGGTATCCGTGATTTTATGCTTTTAATTATAAGAGGAGAAAGAACCTCCGCAAATGCGGAGGAAGGTTAAAGAAGAAAAAGGGGTATTATTCGATTTCTGCGTCGATGACGTCGTCATCTTTTTTCGCACTGCTAGAAGCGGCTTCGCCGCCTTCATTTTGCTTGTACATTTGTTCTGCCATTTTGTGGCTTACGTCAGCGAGTTTCTTCGTTGCCGCTTCGATTTGATCTTTGGTTGCATTGGTGTCTTTCAATACTGCTTTTAGTTCTTCAAGAGCAGACTCGATCGCTGCTTTCTCAGTTGCGTCAATCTTATCTTCCATCTCTGCAAGAGATTTTTCCGTTTGGCTCGCCAATGCGTCCGCTTGGTTACGAAGATCTACGATCTCTTTGCGTGCCGCATCTTCTGCTTTGTGATTTTCAGCGTCTTGAACCATTTTGTTGATCTCTTCTTCGCTCAACCCGCTTGACCCAGTGATTTTGATCTCTTGAGATTTGCCGGTACCTTTATCCGAAGCAGAAACCGTCAAGATACCGTTTGCATCGATGTCAAATGTTACTTCGATTTGTGGTACACCGCGTTTTGCTGCCGGGATACCTGTCAACTCAAACAATCCTAGCGCTTTGTTGTCACGTGCGAACTCGCGCTCACCTTGACCAACAGAGATAGATACCGCTGGTTGGTTATCTTCTGCTGTCGAGAAGACTTGTGATTTCTTAACAGGAATCGTCGTCCCTTTTTCGATAATTTTCGTCATAACACCGCCAAGTGTTTCAATCCCGAGGCTAAGAGGGGTAACGTCTAGGAGAAGAACGTCTTTAACATCTCCACGTAAAACCCCACCTTGGATAGCGGCACCGGCTGCTACAACCTCATCAGGATTTACACCCTTATGCAGTGTTTTTCCGCCGAACTCATCCGAAACCATTTTTTGTGCGATCGGTAAGCGTGTAGATCCACCGACCATGATAACTTCGTCGATTTCCTTGTTGCTCAATCCTGCATCTTTCATTGCTGTTTTGATGTGGCTGATTGTCTCTTTGACCATAACATCAATCATCCCCTCAAACTTAGCACGTGTCAACTTGATAACCAAGTGCTTTGGACCTGTTGCGTCGGCGGTGATAAACGGTAAATTAATCTCTGTCTCTTCAGCAGATGAAAGCTCTTTTTTCGCATTTTCAGCCGCATCCTTCAAACGCTGTAGCGCCATCTTGTCCGCTTTAAGATCGATACCGTGATCCGATTTGAATTCTGATGCCAAGAAGTCAACGATTTTGTT